>NZ_JARVCN010000041.1:0-14196 GCF_038442745.1 Crocosphaera sp. Alani8 | reverse complement strand
ATTCTGACCTTATTATACCCTAATTTTGCTCATATTTTAGATGCGTTTGCCCTGGGTAAGGAATCTGTATTACAAGAGTCGGTTTGTAGTACGGAAAATGGGCAAGAAAATAACCAAAAAGTTTTTTCAGCAGAAAATGGCGATAACCAGCATCAGTCAAGCTATATAGCGGTTGACGATCCCTCAAAAATTCTTATAGAAGATCCGCCACATCGTCAACCGCTATATGATACTACAAGTTCGGCTAATTTGGATAGAAATACTCAGAACATGGAGACAACAACAAATCCCAATCTGGATATGAATGAAGTGGGGATGGAGAGAATAATAGAATCCAATGTGGATATAAATATTGAGGAAATGGAGGCGACAACGGAACCAGATATAAATAATAAAGAGATAGTTTCAACAAATTCCGTTATGGATATCAATATTTGGGAGATTGAATCGGTGGGTGAGATTCCCCTTGAGGCCATATCCCTATTTGATCGCCAATTTATCGCGGGTCTAATTAGTCATTCTGAGACAGTAGAAGATATTAAGTTTCTCAGGGATGAGAGTGGTTTAACCAAAGAAAAATTACAACTAGGATGGAATCTCTTGCCATCAGAAGAAAAAGAGCGATTACGACCATTATTTGCCCAACTTAACCAACCAGAACCAGATCCTTTCCCTATTGGGCAAAAAATCAAAGCACGGCTGCAACATTTCACCGGTCAATGGATGCGGTTGATAGGGGAAGTGGTAGAATTTCTGACTGATTCTGGGGATATCCATAAACAGTTAAGGACTGCTGATGGTTGGGAGTATCCCCTAAGTTGTTTAAATGATATTCAACCCCTCAGTTGGGAAGAAAGGATGGGACTATCTTAGTTGACTTCACAATTATTTTATATTCGACGATTCGTGCAAAATACCTCGAAGTCTCTCTAAAACCTGATTCTAGGTAATAAATATGTTCTATTAAAAATCGAAACCAGCAACAATCCTGTTTGATACAAAGTAAAAGTGAGCTATCCTCATAAAATTATAAATTATCAAATATTGGAAGTGAATCTGACTAAATATACTCAGTTTGTCTTGGTAAAAAATCGGCTTTGATGAGGGAAAATGAGGGACTTTGCACACCAAAAATCTAGAAAATGTCCGTACAAAATGAGGTAATTTTAGTTAGTAATTAGGTTAAAATATAGAGGAGAGCCAGCAGGCTTTATGTCATACAGTTATGGTATAATTATTAATAGAAAGGTGCTGCTGGTTGGGGGGAAATGCCCCCCAAACCCCCCTAAAAATAAAGGAAATCTAAAAGGATGCTTTTGAAACCGTCCCCGTTAATAATAAGTTTACTTTAGAAACATTTAATGTCAAAGGATTGCAGATTGCAGAGGGCAGATTGTAGATTTACATAAGCTTAAAAGACAGGGGGCAAGGGAAAAGTAGATTGTAGATTTACATAAGCTTAAAAACAAGGGAACCTGTTTTACTCAATCTCCAATCTCCAATCTCCAATCTCCAATTTTTGGTCAATCCTTTAATTTAATCAGAAAAAATATCACCATGCCCAACCCTGAGAAAAAAGAAAAAGTCGTTTCTATTCGATTTAGAGAAAGTGAATTATCAAACCTCGATGAACAAGCAGATGCAGTCAACTTATCCAGAAGTGCTTACATCACTCGGAAACTTCAAGGTTTACCGGTGTTGCCCTCCAGGGTTCCTGGAGTCAATTGGAATATTTATCGAGAATTAGGGGAAATTTCCACTCAACTATCGGCCTTGGGTAACAATATTAATCAAATGGCTAAAGTGTTGAACACTGCTAACCAACAAGGGCAACCCCTTCCCTCAAACCTTAATAACGTTGATGACTTAACCGAAGTTATGACCTTAATTGAACAACTCAAACCCACCCTCAAACAAATTCGATTGGAATTATCAGGCGTTGAGGTAAACGAATTAAACCATTAAGTTTCAGTCTAAAATTCAAGAATTAATCATGGATAAAGTAATAATAGGTAAAAATGGGAGATGAATTACTAAAAACGGTTATTTGGGTGGGATCTTCTAAAAAGGAACTCTTAGAGTTTCCTGAAGATGTCATCGATGAAGTTGGTTATATCCTGTATCGGGTTCAAAAAAACCAAACTCATCCTCACATTAAACCTTTGAAGGGATTAAGTGGAGTATTTGAAATTAAGAGTGATTATCAAACAGATACTTACCGAACAGTATATGCTCTCAAACTTGGTAATTCTGTTTATGTTCTCCACGCCTTTAAGAAAAAATCGAAAACAGGTATTAAAACCCCCAAACAGACAATTGATTTAATTAAAGAACGCCTAAAACAAGCACAAAAGATTGCCAATCAAACAGACTCTAATTAGGATAAAGGAGAAAAAAATGCCAGACTATACGGTAAGTTCAGGAAACATTTTCGCCGATTTAGGATTTAGTAATGCAGAAGAAAAGTTAGCTAAAGTTAAACTAGCTTCACTCATTTACGACCTGATTAATGAGAGACAATTAGCTGATGAAGAAGTGGCTAGAATTTTAACGATTGATGTATCTCAAGTCACGAATTTAAAGAATGGTCGATTGTCAGGTTTTTCTTTAGAAAAACTCTTAAGTTTTCTGGTGGCATTAGGGCAAAATATTGAAATTATGGTCAGTCCCAAACCCGAAACTGTGTCTAGTGGCACTATCAAAGTAGTCCGTCAATCTTGTGCTTGAATTAAGAGATTACTTACTAATTGTCCATTAACCATCAATTTTAAGAATCATCACTTATTAGTTATTAATCGTTTTTTTTATTCTTGAAACTAAACCAATGATAGGACACATTGAACATGGCAGTAACTTTGGGGGATTATTTCGTTATTTATTGGCTACTGATAAAGGGGCCAGAATTATTGGAGGAAACGCAGCCGGGGACACCATTGAACAACTAACCCAAGAATTCAATAATTGTGCAGACCAAAGACGAACCACCACCAAACCGGTCAAACACTTTATTCTCAGTTTTGCCCCAGAAGACGGGGAAGTAGAAGATGACCTCAAACAAGAGATTGCCACACAAGCCATTCAACGATTAGGCTATGTAGATAATCAATATGTAGTCATTGAACATCAGCGACAAGACCCCGGCCATGATTGGAACCATGACCATGACCATATCCATATTGCCGTGAATATGATTACCTTAGAAGGGCAAAGAGTGGATGACTGGCAAGATAAACGAAGATTTGAAGCCATTATCAGGGAATTAGAACAAGAACATCAATTAACCCAAGTTGCCCCTAGTCGGGAGAGAAAACAGAAAGCCCTTACTCATGGCCAAGTGCAAAAATATAAACGACAACTGAGGGATTATCAAACCGGTTTACAGCCACAAACCCCAGATATTCCCATTTCCATCAAACTACAAGCAGCCATCGATGCCGTCACCAGAGATAAACCCACCATGACCCTATTTATAGGGAGATTGCAACATTTAGGCATAGACGTGAAACCCATTATCACAGCCACCGGTAGAAAAAGAATTAGTTATCATATCGACGGGGCTAAACCTTTTAGGGGGAGTAAACTGCATAACGGCAGCTTCCCTAAATTAATTAGTCAGCGAGGAGTTAACTGTGACCCTCAACGGGATAGAAAAGCGATGGAATCTGCCGTTAACCATCAACAAGTTACCCTTCCCACAGAACAATTAATTAACTGGTCAGAGATTAACTTAAGTCTTTATTTACCTAAAGAATTAGATACTGAATCATTAGGAAAAGAGAAGCAGAAGAAAAACCAATTATCTTTAAATAATGAGCCTAAAAGTTGTAAGAATAATCAACATATTAGGGTATTAATTAATGAGAATAAAACAGAAGATTTGTCCCATAAAGAGAATGAAATTAGAAAAGAACCATTACTTAAAATTAATCAGAGCCAGGAATCATCAGATAACAAAGAAGAAGCTTTAATCAATCAGTCTAAATTAAATACTGTTAATACATCATTAGAGACATTAGACAAAGAAAACACCTTAATTAATCAGTCTAAGTTAAACACTCTTAATACATCATCAGAGACATTAGACAAAGAAAAAGCCTTAATGAATCCCTTACCGTTGACTCCTGAATTTTGTTTTGATGTCATAGAAAAGCAACTTGAATATACCCTAACCATAGCTCCTATTGCTTATCGATGGTTAAAAGCCAACCAAACCGTTAGATATTCAGCCAAAGATAACTTAATAGAATATAGTCAAGGAAGATTAACTATTAGAAATGGAGAAGGAAACTATAAAATGATAGCTCAAGCTGTTGGGTTTGATGAACAGAATTTCCAGCAATGGCAGTGTATTAACTTACCTCAAAATAGTCCTGGGTTAACCCAAAAAGACGTAGAAACATTTACCGGTTCTAAGATGAAAGACGCACTTAGAGAATTAGAGCAGAAAACGAATCAATTCATAAAACGAAGAAAGGGGAGACGGGGACGTTAACAATTAACAATTAATTATTTGGTAATTATCCATTGTCCATTATTGATGGTGCCATTTTGTCACCAAGTCTGTTAAAATGAAGGAAAATAAGGAACTAAATTTGATGGCTAAAACCTCTCCAAACGATTCCCGTGTAACAGCTAGAATTCCAGTCTCAGTAAAAGAGACATTACAAAAAGCTGCTGATTTGACAGGAGCAACCTTAAACCAATTTATGGTAGCAGCAGCCGTCAAAGAAGCTCAATTCGTCATTAACCAAGAGCAGATAATTCACTTATCTGATGTCGATGCCGATAAAATTTTTAGTCTCATTGAAAATCCCCCCGTCCCTAATGACCATTTAAAGGACGCTATTGCTAGACATCAGGCTTTTTTCAGTGAAACAGATTGAACTCCTGAGTAAGCATCACGATAGGAAAGGGTTTGACTGTGGAGAGAATGCCCTTAATCAGTTCTTACAACGCACCGCACGACAGCATATCCAGAAAGGGTTATCTCGTACCTTTGTTTTGGTTGATACTGAGCAACCATCGGTCATTATAGGCTTTTTTCCCTTGACCTTGTGTGAGGTACAAGTTGATAATCTTCCCCCTCGTTGGGCGAAGAAATATCCCGATGTTGTACCTGGGGTAAAGTTAGCAAGATTAGCCGTGTCAAAGAACTTTCAAAAACAAGGGATTGGGTCTATTTTGTTGGTTGAGTCCATGAAACGAGCAAAAGTAATTGCAGACAATGCCGGGGTGATAGGGTTGTTTGTAGATGCAAAAAGTCTTGAAGTGAAAAAATATTATCAACGTTTTGGGTTTGAGGGAACAGAAGAACATCCTTTACTATTGTTTTTGCCGTTATCCACTATTAATGATTTACTTGAGTCTTGATTGTTTTCCCAACTCTAATATCATGCGTCTCTAGAAGAAAATCTTATTACCTTCAAAAAACAAAGAAAACATTAAATGGTAAAATAGGGGGGATTGGGGGGAAATGCCCCCCAACCAGCAGCAAGTGCAGTTATTGGGTAGATAGCAACTGTATGACATAGAGCCTGCTGGCTCTCCGACTCCACGGAGGATTTTAAACACATCCGTAGTATGAACTGTAGTGCTAAAAAATTCCTCAAATATCGGTGTTTTGGCTTGAAAGTGGCTGGAGTAAGCGTCATTAAAATTTTCAGATAACAACTCAAAAATCAGAGCATTCTGCTTTATAAAGAATCAACAAAGATTTAAACAGATTCTTGGTAATCTAATAAACAAAAATAAGATTATTTGTTGTAAAATGACTTAAAATAAACTCCTCAAGCCAAATCAAGCCAAAAGTAAAACGAAGGAGTAATTCGTCGGTTTTCAAGAATAAAAACCGTTGCTATTCAAAGTATAAAAGAAAAAATAGGGTAAAAATCAGGTATATTAAACTGATATAACTTAAATCATTCAATAAATTCTTTTTTCGGTTTACGGTAGTTTAAATGTACCAAATAATCGCTTTTGTGAAGTCGCTCAAGATCGGCAAAAATCGGCACTCAAAAATAGCCCCGATACTTTGTCAAACTGAGGACACATCTTTGAGAAATATAGAGACGAAAGAGGTCCATCAGATTCCAAAAAATAAGTCGTAGTTGATCTTCTGGCAAAAAGATAAACAGCAAAAAACCCCAGACTATCTGAGGTCAAACGGGAGAAATCCTAAATTGTCAAGCAAGAGATAAATTTTTAGCTAATGACAGCAGAAACAATGACTAAGCTGGTGACGAATAATGCAGCGATAGCTCCTTGGACTAAGTAACGACGTTGTTGAAAAGGAGCAGGATATTCAGCGTAGTAAGGTTGAGGCTCTACTGCGTAGTTATTGAGAATACCGTTGTCGAGTTGAGTGGTGGTGTACATACCTTGTTGCCTCCTGTGGCTCTCTATGTAAATAATTGTAACAATAAAAGTAACAGTTTGTAAATAATACTTGACAAATTATTTTTGATAGTATCCATTAGATGTACTTATCAAGGATTCTCAGGAAAGACTTATCAATGAGTGAGGGAAAACTCAGGGTGAAGGAATAAGGTAAGGATGAATGGGCAATATTTTCCACTTTATTCCACTTATAAGGAGAAAAGGGAATGGCGAAAACCTAGAATATACCTTGCTTTTGGGACTGACATCACCCCTGATGACCTCATAAGATAAGGGTAACAAGAGGACAAGAGAGGTCAAACAAATGTTCAACACCACCACCAACAACACCGCCATCGTCCGTAACTACATTATTCTCGCAGCTACCGTTATGTTCGCTTCAATGGGTTTAACCGATACATTTTTTGCCCCCACTCGCAACGGACAACAAGAACGTCTCAATAACTATGGACAAGTTGTTAGTGCTGGATTGGTTTCTTACTCTCAAAAATTAGGACGTTAATTCTTCACACATCATTAACGCTCTATAATTATCCATTATTAATTATCAATTATTAAAAGTTTTGACCGTTATCTCTTGTTATTTACCTCGTCTTCTGACGGGGTTTTTTGTTGGTAACTGTATATAAAAAAGATTATTTGTTGCGCATCTAGAGTAATTTTAAGCTTCTAATTCTAACCTTTAATGCCTTACTCTTAAACAATCAACCTGGATCAAGTACAGTTTTCTCGACACAAATACATTTTATTGGTTCGGTGAGTAAACCCTACCAAATAGGGGATATAAGCCTCACTTACGTTTCTCTTGTCACCTGATTAATATAAAAATAACCAAACAATTGAAGAAGGAGTCAGAATACAGGAGTCAGGAGTCAGGAGAGAAATAGAATGGGGATTCAAACCCCAATCTATTTCTAAGCAACTTGTAGAAGATGGGGTATTAAACCCAATGGGGCAAGAAGGGAATCAGGAGAAAAAATTGTTTAATTATTAATATTAATTCTGGCTCCTGACTCCTGACTCCTGACTTCTTGCCCCATTGGGGCGATAAACAAACCAGTTTACGTTAATCAACTATTCATAGATTACTCAAAGGAGACACCATCATGGCATTAGTACGTTATAGTCCTTGGCAAGAAATGAATTCTGAGCAACGTCAATTAAACCGTTTATTTGATGAAGCTTTAACTCCTACGCTCTTCAGATGATTTTGGGAATTTCTCTAAAATCCCTGCTGCTGAATTAACCGAAACTGATGACGCTTTGCATCTAAAACTCGAAGTTCCTGGGATGTCAGCTTGTTTGAATGAGCGTGTCTCTTGAAGAGAAATTCAACGAACAACTTCGATAGAAATGCCGATGTTCAATTGTCCCCAAGCTTTGTCCGTTGTAACGGCGGTATAATTTAGCTGTTGAGCTAACCCTAAACAAGCCCTATCCCCTAAAGATAAGCCTAAATGACGAGTGAGAGGACGCAGACGGGCGCAACATAAAGCTAATGGCTCATCAAAGGCAATGACTTCAAGATTGAGATAAGAAAGCACTAATTTAATTTCTGGTTCTGGGACATTTTTTTCTTCTAGTTTGGCGATGACTTCACTGAGGTTAACCGCACTAATAACAGACTCCCCTAAAATTTCACTAACGCGCTTGTTTCCTATTTCTTGATTAAGAACAGCAAGTACAGCCGAAGCATCAAGGACATAATTACTCATTTTCTGCTTCTATCCGACGTTCTTCAATCAATTCAGTGGCTAAGTCCTGATAAGAAGTGTAACGGGTGACGATGGATTGAGCGCGACGTAAGGCTTCGGTTCGAGGCAAAATGCGGATGGTTCCTTCTTCGAGGGTGAGAATAACGTCATCCCCTGTATTAAGGGCTAAAGCGCGACGATATTCTGCCGGAATGACAATGCGCCCTCCATCAGTGATCTTGGTGGTTGTTCCTTGAACTGTCATTATTTTTATTTATGGCATAATTGATATATCTGTCATTTTAACTTAACTTGTCATATTTAACTTTATGTTCATTTCCCCCACAGTTACGCGCATCAAATATTTAGTAATGTATTTTTCGGGATTTAGTACACTACTTAGTCCGTGATAAAAGTACAGTATTAAGTAATTGATATAAGTAAAGGACTCTTGAGAAAGTATTTTACTTAGTAATGGATATAGTCAGTTACCATCAGAAGAGAAGTTAAAGGAACTAATACAAGAGTCAGTGACTAATCTGTTACCTAATCTTTTATCTAGTAATGGACTAACCCTGGACAGCAAATAGTATTTAGAAGCTCTCTTAATAATTCTTAACTTCCTATCTCTAGATCAAAGCTTTGATCTCCATTTTCCAACAACTCAGCTTTATATTCTTTAGAGTCGTATAAGGATATTTATCTGACGCATTATGGTATGGTAATGAGTTCAGTATCGGGCATTTGTGCCTGATCTACAAGAGGATTTATCCGACGCTTATGCTGACCCATACGACCCCCTCGGATCTCACCCCCACTGATTTATTGGATCGCTTTGCTGCTTTCGTTCGTCTGGACACTGCCGATGGCAATGCTGCCGATGATACGGTGAAAACCTACGCTTGTACTGTAAAGCAATTTTTTAGTTGGTGCCACTCTCAAAGACTCCATCCCCTCGATGCCACACGGGATGATATCAAGGAGTACCGTCGTTGGTTGGTGGAAATTCAGGCTTATAAATGTGCCACCATCGCTCTAAAATTGACGGTGGTGCGTCGCTTTTATGCAGGGGCGGTAGAACGGGGTCTAATCCTGGCTAATCCGGGTTTGGGCATTAAACCCCCTAGAGAAAATATTGATCCAGCCGAACGCATTAATTACCTTGAAGAACCGGAAGTGACAGGGTTATTGGAGAGTTTGCCCACTGAGAATACTATAGGGGGGTTGCGGGATCGGGTTTTGGTGGCGGTGATGGTTTTGGAAGGATGCAGAACCGTAGAAATGCACCGGGCTTCTATTGGGGATATTATTAAAAGAGGTAAGGATATTGGGATCAGGGTATCGGGGAAACGCTCACGACGCATTGTGCCGTTAACCCCTGATTTGGCGAAGCTGCTGAATAAGTATCTGAATGCTAGGAAGCGGTCAGGAGAGGCGTTAAATGGGGATACGCCTTTGTTTATTGCTTTAGATAAAAGGACTTATGGAGGGCGTTTGAGTCGTCGTTCCATTCAGCGAGTGATTGATAAGTATTTACGAGCATCAGGGTTAAAGGAGCAGCCCAAGAAACAGAATTCGGGTAAAAAATCAGCCTCAAATCAGTCTCATCAACCGTCTAACGGGGAAAAACAACGCCCTTCACAATCGGCTTCATCTACGTCCACTACGTTTCAACAACCACAGCGACAGTTGAGCGCACATTCTTTGAGACATACGGCAGGGACGTTGGCTATTAGGGCAGGGTCGGATTTACGGCAGGTGCAGGATTTGTTAGGCCATGCTGATCCTAGAACGACGGCTTTGTATGCTCATGTGGCTGATCGGTGGCGTAATAATCCGGCTTTGCGATTGGGGGTGACGGTTCCTCTTTGACTTCTTTAGCAGAAGTTGGCGGGGCATAGTTCTCCGGTGACGACGGCGAAGTATGATCGACGGGGTGAGGAGACGAAACGGAGGGCGGTTCAGTGTTTGAAAATAAACGGATAATTTGAAATAAATTAGATGACTTCAGTATCTAATCTTCCTTGGCTCCAGCGTCTTTGAGTAGTTTTATAATTTCGGTATTTCCTGCTTCTCTAGCTAAAGATAAAGCTGTATTTCCGTTATTATCTTTAGCGTTAATATCTGCTCCATCGTCTATTGCTTTTTGGAGTTTATTAATATTTCCTCGTGATACAGCAAAAATAAGACGCATGGTGAGGTTTTTTTTACGTTGAATAGCACGAGCAAGTTTTTGTTGAGCATATTCTCTCTTTTCAAGGTCAGAAGTCATTGGAAATAAATAATCAAATACTGCTTGATGACCATAGTAAGCAGCTTTATTTAAGGCTACATTTCCGTTCTCATCAGTTGCATTAGCCTTGGCACCTGCATTGATTAAAATTTTCGTTATACTCAAATCTCCTTTCTGTGCTGCACACATTAAAGGAGTGATACCGCTTATATCAGTATAATTAACGTCTGCTCCTGCTTCAATTAATATTTTAACCACGTTAATATATCCTCTATCGGCTGCATTGTGTAGAGGAGAATTAGACCCTCCATGATTAGGATTTGCCCCAACTTCAAGTAACAATTTAACAATTTCTAAATTTCCTTGTGAAGCAGCAAAAGCTAACGGAGCATCTTCAAGAAATGCAGATTCATCAATATTGGCACCAGCATCTAGTAAGAGTTTAACAATATCTGCACGTTCAAGCTCAATAGTAAGCGTTAATGGAGTAAGCGTATCATCTAAATCAAATTGATTAACGTTAGTCCCTTGGGATATCAGTTTTTTAATTTTCGATAAATCAAAATTAGAAATGGCTTCAATTAAAGGAAAATTAGTATTTCTTTTTAGTTTTTTTGGGGGATTTTCTTGGAGACTAATAGAAAGTGCCTTTTGTGCAGCTTGTCTTTGTTGTATAGCAGAAGTTAGAGGAAATAAATAATCAAATACCAATTGATGACCACATTCAGCAGCCTTCATTAAAGCTGTCTTGCCAGTATTTTCAGTGGCATTAACATTAGCACCTGCATCAACTAAAATTTGAGCTATGTTCAAATTATCTATAACTGCTGCATTTATTAAAGCAGTCATTCCAAAGTCATCAGGATAATCAATATCTGCCCCTGCTTCAATTAGTATTCTAACTACATCACTATATTCTCCCACTACAGCCCTATGCAGAGGACAAACAAGGCCCCCTTGATTTGGATTTGCGCCCGCTTGAAGTAATAATTTAACAATTTCTAAACTTCCTTTTGAAGTAGCGAAACTTAACGGAGTATCTTCAATATATGTAGATTTATATAAATCAGCACCAGCCTCAAGTAAAAGTTTAACAATATCGGCTCTCCTAAGCTTAATAGCGAGCATTAAAGGAGTTAAATGGTCATTTCGATTGACTCGGTTAACGTTAAACCCTTGGGATATCAGTTCTTTGATTCTGGGTAAGTCAAAACTAGAAATTGCTTGATTTAAAGAATTTTTAGGGTTAGGAATATTCGAGTTTTTCATAGTTTTTAAATAAGCGGATAATATTTAACTAAAATAACTTATAAATGTTAGTTACCAATTGGAAGATTTAGTAGCATTTTGAAGAATGGAAGCTACTAAACCAGTAATCCCTTTACTTGCTGCTTCTCTATTAAGAATTGATCGTAAGACTTGTTTATTTTGTTTTCCTCCATCAAATAGCGTAATAAAACCAGCCAAATAAGTTGCATTTTTTCGCGCATATTTGTGTATGGCTGTCCACTGATGTTGTTTTGTAGGAGACTGTCCATTAAAGCCAAAGTAATCTGTAACAAGAGTCTTCAAAGATAGCTTAATATCACCAATTAACCAACTTCTATCACCATCAGCAGTATGGCGACGAGGATGACCTGATGTAATAATAAAATCAGGTCTTGAAGTATTTGACATAGGAGTCCCTTGAAATTCCCACTGAGGTGGTTGATAACCATCATCGATAGCAAAACCGCTAAGTTTTAATGTGGGTTCATAATAAATAAAATCATGGAAAGAATCAGGAAAATACTGATTTGCTAAACGTTTTATGGCAGCTTCAAAAACAAGGCCAGCAAATGTCTCCCCATCTAATTTAAGTGCAGAAGTAACGTCACTTGTAAAAATTGATGGGAGGTTTTCTAGAGGAAGAAAATGTCCAAAAACATCAAAAATTGCATCACTTACAACTTGATTAGCTTTAGCTGTTATTTGTTCTTTAACTTCCATTCCTATATAAGTTCTCGCATTATTAAGTATATCTTGTATTTTTCGACTAGCACCAACTTCAGTCAAAGTAATTTCCCCACTAGGATCTAAATAAATATGAGGATTATTATAAACAAACTGATAAGGATTACTACTTTCAGGTTCATACTCAATAATTTCTACGGTATCTCGACTCACAAACCGACCACTTTCAGGGTCATAATATCTCGCTCTAAAATGATACAAATCAGTATTCGATTCTAACCACTGTCCCTGGAACCTAAAATCACCTCCTGTTAACCCTAAATCATTCCCCTGAGAATTCCTTAAATTACCAAAACTATCATACTCAAATTCAGCGATCTCTGCCCCATTTCCATCCGCTAAACCTATTACAGAACCCATCGCATCCGTTAGATAATAAATAGGCTCTCCATTCTCATCTAACCTTAATATAGGCATCGAACCACTATATATATTAACCGCTAAGCTCAATAATTAAATCATATTTAATACTAGCTAAGCAGAAATTATATAAGCATAAAAGAAGCATTTTTTCAAATCCTAATGGATCATGTTCAAGCTCATAAATTCTTTCCTCACAGAGAAGTTCAAAATCAGGAGTATAATTACCTAAATCTAGTTTTAGCTTATCTGCTAATTCTGTTAATTCATCTTTTAACTGAATACTAGACCCCATACTTGTTAGAAAATCATCGGGAAGAAGTACATCCTTAAAATCTATAGGAACATAGCAACCAAAATAGTTATGATGCCAGAGGAGGTGAGACTGTTTTTCTGTAAAAATTTCCTTAGCTAAAGATAAGAAAAATACTCGTTCACCAATAAAAAGAGAATCACTTTCAGGAGTCCAATCAGGATTAGCTTCTAATTCAAGAAAAACGTTCTTTAAAAGAGTAAACTCAAAAGTGCTTATCTTCAGCCAGGGTAAGACAAGATCATCTGGTAATCTGTCAGGGCAGAAATTATAAGTTGATAAACCAATTTGTTTTAATTGCTTATTTATATCAGTAATTTTATCCAAAATTCCGTCATATCTTTTATGTCCTAGTAATCTAATAATTAATGACATAGTTGGTAATTCAATAGATAATTAGTTTTTAATTAATAGGAATATATTAATTGTCGATAAGATTAGCGAGAACAAGTATAACACCAGCTTGTAATGCTTTTCCTGCTAACTCTTTTCTATCTGTTTGAGAAAGCCCTTTACTCTCTTTTTTTGTACGCTCTAAAGGATTACCATCAAACAAAGCTAGATAGGAAACAAATGGTAGTATTTGATATTTTTGAGCATACTGAGCCATATTCTGCCACTGATTATCATTATTTTTAATATCTTCCCTAGCTTTACCCAGATAAGTTTTTAAATCTCCAACTAAATAAGCTCCAGGATCTTTTGGTCTATAAGATAAAGGAGGTGAGTTTCTGAACAAAAAGTCTGGCGCACTTCCTTTCAAATTTTGTAGTTTTTTACTAATTTTTGTTGGTGCTTGATTATGATTTGAACAATTAAAACCATTATTTTGTGGAACTCCGTTGTGAATTTTAACCTCAAAAAACAAGTTATCTTTTAGAGGTAAACCTTCAAAATAGCCACAAACTATTCCTTTTAACCCATCTTCAAAATCAAATTTCTTCTCAATACCACTTAAAAGGTCGTTCAAAACCGAAGAACCAGGAATAAAAGCATTAAGTGTACTTAATACCACATTGCCAAAACTATCCCCCAATCTTTGTAGGACATAATCTTTAGCTTGTGCGCCAGCATATCGTCTAACAGAAGCTAAAGCATCTTGTATTGCTTGACCTGCATTAATTTCCGTAATCTTGACACTCCCCACGAATATAATTCGGGGGATTCTTGGTTCACTGACTCAAGTT
>NZ_JARVCN010000040.1:0-14297 GCF_038442745.1 Crocosphaera sp. Alani8 | reverse complement strand
TATCCTATCTATATTAGCGCATGATTCAACTTATATTCTAGCTAAAGTCCCAATATTCAAAATTATAATGACAAACATCAGGTAATTTAACATTATACAGTCTTAAAACTTTACGTTTTGCGAGTTCATATTCAGGTTCAAGATGAATTTTATTTAAAAGTGTTTTCGTTAATCTTCTTTCAATTTCATATTGAAAGTCATCTATTCCATTAATCCAATGATTTCTAGATAACTTTTCATTAGTATAATCTAACTTAAATCTATAGATAATTATTAAGATAAGAGTTGGATGGGTTAGATGACTATAATCTAGATTATAACGATAATATATGAATCTTTATCTTAACTCACTCCGAACTGCAAACAACTTTAATGTGGATGCTATCCCACTGTTACTGTTAGTATTCGCATTAGTCTGTTCTATTTTTATCCTGATATCAATACTAATTCGATTTCAAAGAACGTAAAAAAAATTAATTGCTGAATACTGTAGAAAAGAACAATATTTAATTGAACTATAAACTTTTTAGGAGCATAATATTATTATTTCAAATACTTTATGATTAAGCTCAATTTTTATTATTAGCGGATCGGTTTAATACTGTTAAAACCATGCTTAACTGTTGACAATATCAAGGTTTTGTTGTAAAAATTAATATTTTTTCTACCAAATTAATTCTAAATCTAAGACAAAATCAGGTAATACATCTTCCCCTGATAAAGTCGTTGGATTATCTAATATTTCTACTTCTTTTCCTTGTCGATAAATTTCTACTTGTTTAGCTTTTGGATTAATTAACCATCCTAGCATTGTGCCAGTTTCTAAATACTCTTTCATCTTATTTTGTAACGTCTTTAAACTATCACTAGGAGAACGTAATTCAATAACAAAATCAGGACATAAAGGTAAGAACTTTTGACGCTGTTGAGGGGTTAAATTATTCCATTTTTCTAGAGGTATCCAAGACGCATCGGGGGATCTATCTGCCTTATTTGGTAATGTAAACCCTGCTGATGAATCAAAAGTAATACCTAATTTATTTTTAAGATTCCAGGCGTAAAGTTGATAATTGATTGAACTATTTCTGTTACTTGTTTCGCCTCCAGTTGGTGGCATAATTAGTATATCTCCATTGCTATTTCTTTCAAACCTTAAATCCCGATTATCTTGACACAGTTGAAAAAATTGCTCATCTGTCATTTGTAAAGAATCGCAGTTGATTTCTAGAGGATTAATCATAATTTATTTACCTCAATAACATAACCTTAATTTAATTTTACCAAATTGATTCTAAATCTAATACAAAATCAGGTAATATATCTTCCCCTGGTAATATTTTGGGATTATCTAATATCTCTACTTCTTTCCCTTGTCTATAAACCTCCACTTGTTTAGCTTTTGGATTAATTAAACATCCCAATTTTGTCCCATTTTCTAGATATTCTTTCATTTTATTTTGTAACGTCTTTAAACTATCACTGGGAGAACGCAATTCAATGACAAAATCAGGACATAAAGGTAAGAACTTTTGACGCTGTTGAGAGGTTAAGTTATTCCATTTTTCTAGAGGTATCCATGAAGCATCGGGGGATCTATCTGCCTTATTTGGTAATGTAAATCCTCCAGAAGAATCAAAAGCAATTCCTGTTTTATCTTGATCTGTCCATATTCCTAATTGTTGTATAATTTTCAGATTGCTGTTGCTTGTTTCTCCTCCAGTTGGTGGCATAATTAATATATCTCCATTGCTATTTCTTTCAAACCTTAAGTCACGATTGTCTTGACACAGTTGAAAAAATTGCTCATCTGTCATTTGTAAGGAATCACAGTTTATTTCTATAGAATTAGCCATAATTACTTAACCTCGATAACACAACCTTAATTTAATATTACCAAATTAATTTTCAAAATAACATAAAATTAAACTACAGACTTTACCTCTGTCAAGACACCTAACTAACTAAATTAATTTTTGATCCTTGATTAGTTTTATATACTTCAATACGATGTTGAAAAGCTTCTTTAAATTGGGGCATATGGGTGACAGCTAAAATACAATAGAAGTCAGAAGAAATAGCATTAATAGCTGCGATTAAACGCTCGCAACCTTCCGCATCTTGAGTTCCAAAACCTTCATCTATAATTAGCATTTGTAGTGTGGTTCCTGCTCGTTGTGCTAATAATTTAGCTAAAGCTAAGCGAACAGAAAAGTTAATCCTAAATGCTTCCCCACCTGAGTAAGTTTCATAGGCACGACTCCCTTTATCATCTGAGATAATAATATCTAATGTGTCTATCATTTTAGTAGATTTTTTTCGAGAAGACCCACTTTTTCCTACCTTTTGGGTTACAAATCTGATATGGAACTGGTTACCTGTTAATCGTGATAAAATCTGATTTGTTTCTGCTTCTAATTGTGGTAAAACGTTTTCAATCATCAACAATTGAATACCATTTTTACTAAAAGCTGTAGTTAACTCTGTGTATACTCGATATTGTTTGCGAACTTTATTATATTGTTTTTCTTGTTCTTGTTGATCTTTTTTTAAGCTGTCTAATTGAGATAAAGATTGTTCAATTTTTCCTCGTTCTGCAAGTAGATTGTCTAATGTTTTTCTTTGTTCTTTTAGTTTTGTTTCTAAGATTTTAATTTCTTGGCTATGATCTTCAATAGTATCTAGTTGAGATGATAACTGTTCGATAAATTTTTCTGTATTTTCTTGTTCCTCTTTGTTGTTGTCAATTCTTATGGAAATGTTTGCAAACTGTTCTTGTAATCGAGGATATTGTTCTTTTATGTCTTGCAATTTCTGATAATCAATGACACAAGATTGGGACTTACGAATGTAACTAGAAATTCTTTGATGATAAGCTCTATCGTAATTTAAGTCTTTTATTTCTTTTTCTATATTATTAGCATCCTGTGTAAGTTTTGAATCGGTTTCTAGATTTTTTAGTTCTGTTTCTAAATGTTCAATTTGTGCTATGATTTCGGGTTTTTGTTGAGATATTTTTCTTCGATCACGAATAGCATCTTCTACTTTAGATTGCTTAATTTCTGCCCATCTTAGTCTGTCCACTTCTCCTCTAGTTAACCCGTGACTTTGCTCATCGTAGTTAAGTTGCTCTAGTCGCATATTAATAGTTTCAAGATCCCGTTGTGTTTCTATTCCGTATGTTTCTGTTGCGATTAGGTTGTTGATACATTCCTTTTCTTTATGCAACTTTTTTAACTTAACTTTTACTTCCCCTGCTTGATCAAGCTGAGCTTCTATTTGAGAAAATTCTTGTTGAATATTACCCAATTTTTGGAGGTTAGTATCTAACTGTTTATCCTCAATAATTAATGATTTAATATTGCGTTGCATAACAGATATTTCCTCTTGCAAAATCCAAATCTGTTCTTGCAAGGTTTGCTGCTCTTGATGAGTCTTGTTAATAACACTATGACGACGACTTTCATCTAGTTTTTGCTCACACAAAGGACAGATAGAATCAGGATTACTTAGTAGGTTGACTTTTTGCTGTAGTTCTTCTATTTTTTCAATGCAATGCTCCTTATTTATGACTAGTTTCTCTTGGATAATTTTTTTTTCCTGGGATTTTTCTCTAATCCTTTTTTGATACACTTTTTGATTGTCAATTTCCTGTATCTCATTATCTAATTTTAAAAGGAGTTGTCTTCTTTCTGGTATTTTACCTAATTCTTGATTGTATTGAATTTCTAAATTGTTATATTGTTCTAGCTTAGCTTCTAAATTTGCTTTTATTTTTTCCAATTCTGTTTCTAATTTTTGCTTTTGTTTTAATAAAGGGGCGACTTTGTGTTGTAATTTGTCTAATTCTTGTAACCTTTGACGATGATGGGTCAATTTTTGGACAGCTACCTTAATATCCTCGGATTGATTAATTATTTTTTGTAAATTTTTTTCAGTCTCTTCCAACTGCTGTAACCCAGTTTTTTCTCGATTAATCTTGAGTTGCAGTTGATTATTTATCGTCAAAATTTCTTTTTCTAGTTTTTGTTTTTTCTGTTGCAGTTCTTGTGATAGTTGAAATTTATTAGATAGGTTTTCTTCTTGTTTTTGTAAAATTAACAACTCTTCATATTTTTCTGTTATTTCTTTTTCTTGATCGATTATGATTTCTGCTTCGTGAATTCTCTCCCCCAATTCAGTTTTTTCTTGAGACAATTTTTGAGTTTCTTTTTCCAATATTTGCCATTTATTCTGGTGCCATTTTAATTGTTCTAACCAAGCTTGCCGATGACTGTCTTTTTCTGTAATTTTCTGTGATTTTTCTCTATCTATTTGCTGTACGTCTCGTAGTTTTTCAATTGCTTCATTAGTAGTTTCTAGTTGGTTATTAATATTTTTTCTGTCTTCTATCTGTTGGTTTATCTTATCTAAGCTGAATTTAATTTGTTCAAATTGTCCTTTATATTGCTTAGATAAATCTTTTGCTTTTTCCGCTAAGGTTTGATATTGATCTAATTTTAATAATTCAGCTAAAACTTTTTTTCTTTCTGTTGCTCCCCGTAACATAAATTCATCAGCCCTTCCTTGTCGTAGATAAGCTGAATTAATAAAAGTATCGTAATCTAATTTTAAGGTGGAAATAATAATATCCTGGGTAGCCCTAACCCCTTTTCCATTCAAAGATATAAATCCACTACTACTATTAATTTGAAAGTCTAAACTATTATTTTTTCCTCTTGGACGACTACGAATAATACGATAAGTTTGCTCATAACAAATAAACTGGAAATCAACTCTAACGTACTCTGCACCAGTATGAATTATATCTTCATCGGAGGCGGTTCTACTTTTTCCCCAAATTGTCCAAGTTATTGCTTCTAATAAAGAGGATTTTCCTGCGCCATTTGACCCACAAATACAAGCTGTGTGTAATCCTCTAAAATCGAGGGCGATATCTCGATAACTCAAGAAATTTTTTAGGGTAAGTTGCAAAGGAATCATGTCAAAAAGTTAGTGAGCAAAAGTTATCATTGCAAAGCTTCAGTTATCTAGTTTAAGGATATTAATTTCAGGATTTCTGAGGAATATCGGCTAACTTCTACAACTGCCGATAAATTGGAGATTGTCTCTAAAGTTGGAGCCGGAATCATTTCTCCTCGAAAGTCTAATAACTGGACAATAACTAAATATGCAATTGCTAAAAAAACAGAAATGGCACCAGTAATAACAGCGACAATTTTACCTTGATTCATGTTTCCTTTTTCTCCTATAAAACTAGGTAACTTTTGGGAGTGCTAGATGAACAACCCATAGACATATTTATGCCGTGGGCTATGATCTCTAAACTTATGTTAACTCATTAAAATGGATTAGTTGAAAAGTAAACCTAACATCAATTATCATTAGGGTATAAATAAACCCATAAGCTCCAAAATATTGAGTGTGGCTATGGGTCGTTGCTTTAGGCACGGAGTTTAACACAGACAATGTCCTCTATGGAACCTAATCAGCCCCTAAGCCCTGACGAGGAATTTGAAACTACTTTGATGGAAGTAGAGCGATCGCTAATTAAGGTTAAGGAACGCTACAAAACAGTTCAACAGGCTCAAAAACAGAAGTTAGACTTAGAAGAGAGGTTAAACACTGTCCCCTCAGAAGATACTACAGAATTGGAAAAAATCAAAGAGGAAATCCAACAGTTAACCATTGATCTAGAAACTAATTTGTTAAACGATCAAGACCTAAATACTCTATTTTGGCAGGGAATTCGTCAAGGGTTATTAGGAGAGGTGTTTTGGCAAATTATTCGTTTTGGTGGGTTAGGGGTTATTTTGGGATGGTTATTAAGAACTTGGGCTGGTAAATGAAATAATAAGTTTATTTTTCTAGTGCTAATTGTATTAATTGATCCACTAATTGTTCAAAACTTATGCCTGTTGCTTGCCACAATTGCGGATACATACTAAACTTAGTAAATCCTGGTAAAGTATTAATTTCATTGAGGTAAATTGCTTGGGTTTCTTCCACATAAAAAAAGTCCACTCTCGCTAAACCAGCAGCATCAACTGTTTTAAAAGCTTGGACAGCCATCTCTTGAATTTGAGCGACAATTTTTTCTGGTAAACTAGCAGGAATATGTACTTGAGAACGACCTTCTGTATACTTAGTTTCGTAGTCGTAAAAATCGCCATCAAAGGTAATTTCCCCCACCACAGATGCTTTGGGGTTATCATTACCTAAAACAGCACATTCTAACTCTCTAGCTGTGACTCCTAACTCGATGACTATACGTCTGTCGTAACTAGCTGCGTTGTCTAAGGCTTTTTCTAGCTCAGAATGCGATCGCACCTTGGCAATACCCACCGATGATCCTAGATTAGCTGGTTTAACAAAGCAAGGATACCCCAACGCAGCTTCGATGTCGTCGCAAAGTTTAGGAAAGATACAAGGGTTAGACCAGATTTGCGATCGCTCAACTGCCCTATACTTAACTTGAGGTAGTTCGGCTTCAGCAAAGGCCATTTTCATAGCAATTTTATCCATGCCTACCGCCGATCCTAACACCCCACTGCCCACAAAAGGAACCTGCATCAGAGTCAATAAACCTTGAATGGTTCCATCTTCTCCGTTGGGTCCGTGTAACACAGGAAACCACACATCTACCTCTTGGACGGAGAGAGGAAACTTCCATAGTTCAGATGGGTTGGTGTGTTCAGGAGAGGAAGGAATTTTGGTTTCTAGGACTTTATTCGCTATGTCTTCTGCAGCCCAGACACCATTTTTTTGAATGTATACGGGAAGTATATCATATTTATTGGCATTTTCTCCTGTTTGCAATGCTTGGGCAATAGCTTGTGCTGAATTAATGGAAACTTCGTGTTCTCCTGATCGCCCACCAAATAATAATCCCACCCGTATTTTAACCATTGTCACTACTCCCGTGCTTTTCTCGTTGATTATCGTTATAATTGACCGTTGTTATAGGTTCGACGTTCCCTGAAAATTATTCACCTTAAAGTAACGTAAGATATTCTCAATCTTAATCCTCAAAATCTTCAATTATGTCACCTTCCATAATAGCTCCTTTTGGTTCCTGGAAATCTCCGATCACATCTGATTTAATTGTTGCTCAAAGCATTTCTTTAGGAGGTGTTGTTTTTGATAATAATGATATTTATTGGTTAGAAGGAAGACCCCAAGAAAAGGGACGCAATGTATTAGTTAAATATAGTCCTGATGGTCAAATCACCGAAATTACTCCTCAACCTTTTAATGTTCGTACTCGTGTTCACGAATATGGAGGCGGTGCTTTTTTAGTTGATAATGGTGTGGTTTATTTTGTTAATTATCAAGATCAACGCATTTATCAACAATTACCCAACGAGGAGGCAAAACCTTTAACCCCTGAAAATCAATGTCGTTATGCAGATTTTATTTTAGATACCAATCTAAATCGTCTAATTAGTGTGTGTGAAGATCATAGTAATCCTGATAGGGAATGTGAAAACAAAATTGTTGCTATTGATATTAATACAGGAGAAATAACCACTCTTATTGAGGGAGATGATTTCTATTCGTCTCCCCGTTTAAATCCCGATGGAAAACAACTTGCTTGGATTAGTTGGAATCATCCTAATATGCCTTGGGATGGGACGAAACTATGGTTAGCAAATGTCGAAACTGATGGAGCATTAAAGGAGATAAAATGGATTGCAGGGGACGTAGATGAGTCCATAAATGAACCTAAATGGTCACCAGATGGTCAACTATTCTATGTCAGCGATCAGTCTGGTTGGGCCAATGTTTATTGTTATCAATCTAACCTTAATAACGTTCCAATTTTCCCTTTTACGGCTGAATTTTCTTATCCTCATTGGGTATTTGGATTATGTACTTATGCTTTTGTATCGAAGGAGAAAGTCATTTGCACTTATACTCAGGATGGTAGATGGTATCTAGGAGTTTTAAATATTCCTGATAAACAGCTAAGTATTTTGGAACTTCCTTACAGTAATATCGGCTCTCTTCACAGTCGGGGTAATCAGGCTGTATTCGTTGCATCATCGTCTTTAGAGCCAACATCAGTTGTTCATTTAGATTTAGGTTTGGAGAAAACTAAAATATTAAAGCGTTCTAGTCAAATTGATATCGATTCTGATTATTTTTCTGAACCAGAATTAATAGAATTTCCCACAGAAAATGGACTAAAAGCCTATGCTTGGTATTATGCTCCAAAGAACAAAGACTATAGTTTTCCTGAGCAGGAATTACCTCCTCTATTAGTTAAAAGTCATGGGGGTCCTACTGCGTCAGCAACTCCTAGCTTTAGCTTAAAAATACAGTATTGGACAAGCAGAGGATTTGGTTATCTAGATGTTAACTATGGGGGAAGTACAGGGTTTGGAAAAGCTTACCGTCAACGGTTAGAGAAAAACTGGGGAGTTGTGGATGTTAATGATTGCATTAATGGAGCAAAATATTTGGTTGAACAAGGGAAAGTAGATGGCGATCGCTTGGCTATTTCTGGAGGAAGTGCCGGCGGTTATACAACTTTAGCTGCATTAACTTTTAATGATACTTTTAAAGCAGGAGCCAGTTATTATGGGATTGGAGATTTAGAATCATTGGCAAAAGATACTCATAAATTTGAGTCTCGCTACCTAGATAAACTTATAGGTAAGTATCCTGAAGAGAAGGAAATATACGAACAGCGATCGCCGATTAATTTTACAGATCAATTGAATTGTCCTGTCATATTTTTTCAAGGATTAGAGGATAAAGTTGTTCCACCTAATCAAGCAGAAATGATGGTGGAATCCCTATCAAAAAAAGGAATTTCTGTTGCCTATGTTCCCTTTGAAGGAGAACAACACGGATTTCGGCAAGCTGATAATATCAAGTACGCCTTGGATAGTGAATTCTATTTTTATTCTCGTATTTTTAACTTTACTCCTGCTGATAATTTACAATCTATTACTATATTAAATTATGATTCCTAAGCAAAAAATTGCTCTTTCTTTGTCTAATTTGTTTCTTATTGGTGGGGCAGCATTCTTACTATTGTTATTATGGCAACTCAAGGGATTAATTATAATCCTTATGATTGCTGTGGTTATCTCATCTACTCTAAGTCCTTTAGTAAAAAGTGTCGAAGATAGTGGTATACCTCGCTGGTTTTCTGTTATTTTCGTTTATCTAATGTTATTGTTGCTGTTAACAGGAATAGGTTTATTATTGGGACCGACAATAATAACACAGCTTCAACGTCTATTAGAGAAGTTTCCAGTATATATAGAAACTCTTAGTAAACAGATTCAATTGTTTATGACAGATAAAAGTTTTACAGAACCAGAAATTATTAACTTCATCAATCAACAGTTTAATTTACAATCTATTATCTCCTGGACATTTAAATCAAGTCAACAATTATTAATCGGTGTTAGTGGTTTAACAAGGGGTATTGTGGGGGGGGTGCTTAATGTATTCTTAGCCATTTTATTATCTGGTTATATGCTGTCAGGTTCTCAAAAATTAATTAATGGCATTGTTAGCTTATTTCCTACTCCTTGGAATTACAAATTGAAAGACCAAGTTATACCAGTTAGTCAGAGAATGGGAGGATATATCCAAGGAAGATTATTAGTTTCTTTTATTCTGGGTTTAGCAGTCAGTTTGGGGTTAAAGTTTTTAGGGATAGGAGAGTTTGCATTAGGGTTGGGAACTATTGCTGGAATTACTAATTTAATACCTTTTTTTGGACCTGTTTTAGGCTCCATTCCGGCTCTAATTGTAGCAGTTGCTCAAGGAGGATGGTTGTTTCTTTGGGTACTGTTACTATTTCTAATTATCCAAAATTTGGAAACTTATGTACTCGATCCTTTATTGGTTGGTTCCTCGGTTAATGTCCCTCCTTTATATCAATTATTAGCTGTATTAAGCGGAGTTCAATTACTAGGAATTTTGGGTGCTTTAATTCTTCCTCCGTGGGTTGCGGGGGCCGGGGTATTATTAAAAAATCTTTATTTAATTCCTAAATTAGAAGCAGAAAAAGAAAATAGTTAATATATTAATTAAGAAGTCTCAAATTGTCAGTCTATGATTAAACAAATCATAATACTGTTCAATGAAGTTGTGAAGTATGAGACAAGATAAGTTTAACTCCAGTTTTTAGCAAAAATGCTCAACAAAACTTGTCCTAATAGATAGTAATGATTTTCGGTTTTTAACTCTGCACTGTTAGCAAACTCTTCTCGTTTTTCAGGAGAATAGAATTGAATACCTCCGGGAGAAAAAGGCACAGAATTAGAAGAATACAATCGGGTATAGTCCACTAAATAAAATTTTCCCTGGGGTTTTAAAATACGACTAACTTCTCTGAAAACTTTTTGGGGATTGGGATAATGTAGAAAACTAATGGTATTAAATACCGCATCAAATTGATTATTGGCAAAAGGAAGGGATTCTGCATTCCCTTGAGTGAAAATTAAACGAGGATGATGTTGATTAGTTGCTCGCGCTTGCTTCAACATTTGAGGAGATAAATCTGCACCTATTCCCTGTAAGTTAGGAAAATTTTTGGCTAAACGATTCAATAAACGGCCAGTTCCACAACCTAAATCTAACACAAAAGAAGGATGAGGTAGATTGATATAGGATAAGAGTCTTTTGTGTAGGGATTGATAGAAAATGGTGGTAAAAATAATATCGTAGTTGGGAGCCCACCTATCAAAAAAAGAGGCTTTTTTCTCAAAAATTTCTTCGCTCATTGTTTTATTTAATAAAACTGGTTTGTCATTTCTTGTAATCCATCAACCATTATACCTTTACCCACTGCTACCATTTTCCATTCCCCTTCATCGCGGTAAACTTCTGCTAAAATCATGCCTATTTTCCCGTCGTATTCTTCTCCTAAAAGACTGTAACGAGCAATTTCTTGTTTGTTACTTAGATTAACCAAGCGAACAAAAGCATTTTTAACTTGTCCAAAGCTTTGTTGTCTTTGTTTAGCTTTATAGATATTGACAACAAAAACTAATTTAAAAATATCATCAGGAATGTTAGTTAAATCCACTAAAATTTGTTCGTCGTCCCCTTCTCCTTTCCCTGTTAAGTTATCCCCTAAATGAGTAATTGCTCCTGATGAATGGTTTAAGTTTCCGAAGTAGATAACGTCAGATTTACTCTTTAGTTTATCTCTGCTGGTTAAACATAGAACAGAAGCATCTAAGTCAAAATCGTTCCCTTTAAATAAACCAAAAAGACCTTTTGATTCACTTACATCCCACCCCAAACCACACATAACTTTAGTAAGTCCTGGGGCTTCTTTTTTGAGAGAAATTCTTTGTCCTTTTTTTAGGTTAATTGCCATGATTTTTTCCTAGTTATAATAACGATTTAAAATAGCTTGCAAACCCCCTTGATAACCAGAACCCACAGCACTCATGCGCCATTCGCCATCTTTTTTATAGATTTCTGCAATAATTAAGGCTGTTTCGGTGGAATAATCTTCTGTTAGATCGTAGCGTAATACTTCATTTTTGGTTTGTACATCAACCAATCTAACAAAGGCATTTTGTATCTGTCCAAAGTTCTGACTTCTTTTGTCTGCTTCGTGAATCGTAACAACAAAAACTAACTTTTTAACTTCGTCGGGAATCTTGGTGAAGTTGACTAATACTACCTCGTCGTCTCCATCTCCTTCCCCTGTTAAATTATCCCCCATGTGTTCAACAGAATGCTCTGGATCAGGACTTTTCAAGTTATTATAAAATACGAGATGATTGTCAGAAATTAACTTTTCGTTTTCTCCTAACAAAAAGATGGAAACGTCGAGGTCATAATCGTTTCCGGTATCTACTTGTCTGACATCCCATCCCAACCCGACAAAGGCTGCTTTTAAACCAGGACTTGCTTTTTCTAAGGAAATTCTTTGACCTTTACTGAGTGAAATACCCATAATTGTTTGTTTTATCTTTGCTAATTTTGTATTAATGATTTTAACCAGAATAACGGTTAAGGATGGCTTGTAAACCACCCTGATATCCAGAACCAACGGCTGTCATACGCCATTCTCCGTCTTTGTTATAGATTTCTGCTGTAATTAATGCTGTTTCTATAGAATAGTCTTCTGTTAGATCGTAGCGTAATATTTCCTCTTTGGTTTGTACATTCACTAACCGAACAAAAGCGTTTTCTATTTGTCCAAAGTTTTGGCTTCTTTTGTCTGCTTCGTGGATAGTTACAACAAAAACTAATTTTTTAATTTCATCAGGAATCTTGGTAAAGTTGACTAATACTACTTCGTCGTCCCCTTCCCCTGCACCAGTTAGGTTATCTCCCATGTGTTCAACAGAATGGTCGTTATCGGGGCTTTTTAGGTTATTATAAAAGATAAGATGACTATCAGATACTAATTTCTCATTTTCTCCTAGTAAAAAAACAGAACAATCAATGTCAAAATCTTTTCCTGTATCGACTTTTTTAATATCCCATCCTAGTCCTACAAAGGCTGCTTTTAACCCAGGACTTGCTTTTTCTAAGGAAATTCTTTGACCTTTACTTAGTGAAATTGCCATAATAATTAATTAAGTTCTGGTAGTAGTTGAAACTTCTCTAGGGGGAAGCGTTTAAAACAGCTAGGTATTCTATAGCAGCCTCTAAGCGAGAAGGATAGTTATGGGAGAAAGACTCAAACCACAGTCCCTCATCAGAGTATTCGTCTAGATTCTCTAGCCATTTTTTCGCTTGGCGAGTCAATAGTTTTTGCTGCTGTTGCTTCCTTTGCTCAGTATAGCGTATTTCTTCCTGGTTTTGATGAGTAAACTTTTCCCTTTCTGCTTCTTGTTTTTGTTGGAATTTTTGTTTAAATTGATGTAAATTTTCGTTAACTTCTGGTTTGTTTCGAGTCAGCTTATGCTGCGGTGATTTTTGTTTTTGTTGCTGGAATTTGGACTTAAACTGTTGCAAATTTTCGTTAACTTCTGGTTTCTTTTGAGTAAGATTATGTGGCTGAGATTTTCCTTTTTGTTGTTGAAAATTGGATTTAAATTGTTGAAGTAGATTATCGCTGGAGTTAGCATTATTATTTGATTGATTCACTGTTTCTTTCTTCTCATCACCGTGTTGATGCTTAATTTGGTTAATTAAGTCATCAATATTAGATTCTCCTTGAAGTTTATTAATCATTTTCTTAGAGTTCAAACATTAGGCACTATAAACAGATTATAACTGATTCCTTATAGTTTGATAATCTTATAAAATCTATTGGTTAAGTTTTGTATACGAAAAGCGATGGGAAAAAGAATAAATAAAAGAACACAAAACCAGCCGAAATTGTAAGAGAGATTTATTTGTTTTAAGCCATAGATAAGTAAAGATAATAAAAACATATGAATTAAATACAAACTATAAGAAAATCCGTTGAGTTTAATTAAACTTTGATTTAAAAATCTAAAATTAAAGTTATATAGACTGAGAGCTAATAAGTTATAGCCGAAGAATGCTGGAATATCATTAAATATCTTTCCATAATTTCCCCCGAAAAGAGCCATTGAAGCATATATACTGGATAGTAAAATTCCTAATGGAATAGATAGTAGTAAGGGTATGCTGTGAAAATTTCTTTCGTCTTTAAAATATAATTGAGCTAGATATATACCTAAAACAAACACCCATAGATATTGTAAGAAAAAACTGTTCCAAACCCGTTCGTCAGCATGATCCGAAATGAATACAAGATAACTCCACATCAAAGATAAAGCGACAGAGCATATAAAAGCTCGAATTTTATAACGAGTAGTTAATGTAATAGCTAGGGGAAATATCAAATAAAATTGAATAATAGTTGAAATAAACCACAAATGATACCCGTAGCTAGTCATAATAGAATTATCAAACATTTTATACAAAAATAAATGACCTAAAAGCGCATATAGTCCGTCCTTATAAAGAGGAATAAAAAGATTAAAACAAGCAATAAAAATAACAAATATACTGTAAGGTATGTAAACTTTTAACAATCTTTTTCGATAAAAAATTAACCAGTTATTGATCGGTCTATTATAATGTGATAGAGCTAGACCAAATCCTGAAAGAAAAATGAAACTGTGAACACCACTTCCACCAAAATCTATAGCGTAATAAAAAACATTTGGTAATCCTTCTAGTCTGTCAAGGTAGTGCATTAAAACAATAGTTAAAATCGAAAAGCCCTTAAGAAAATTAACAACATCAAGTTTTTTCATTTAGTTATCTGGATTATTTTTATATATAGCAATCAGGAATGATTTATGAGAATGAAGATGGGGTTTTTTATAGAG
>NZ_JARVCN010000039.1:0-14335 GCF_038442745.1 Crocosphaera sp. Alani8 | reverse complement strand
TGCTAATTGCTTATTTTTTTGTTTTGTTTTTTCTTCATGAATAATGCAGGTTAATATGAACGAAAAATTGCAACCCTTAAAGCTGGTTTTCTTGGTATTGAAATAAGACCAATTTAAAACTTTCCTAGGATTTTTTAGACAAGAATTTTTCCGTGGTCATTTTAATCACAATATAGAGAATAGGAACCACAAATAAACTCAAGAAAGAAGCCACTAACATTCCTCCAAATACTGCTGTACCCAAAGATTGACGACTCCCGGAACCGGCACCAGTAGCTACCACTAAAGGAAAAATTCCCAGTAATGTAGAAACTGCGGTCATTAAAATGGGTCTTAATCTTTCTTGTGCCGCTTCTATAGCTGCTTTAACTAAAGATACACCCTCATCCCGTAATTGGTTAGCAAACTCCACAATCAAAATTGCATTTTTACTAGCCAAACCAATCAACATTACTAAGCCAATTTGACAGTAAACATCGTTAGCAAACCCTCGTAATGATTGCGCCGCTAGTGCTCCCAAAATAGCTAAAGGAACAGCCAAAATGATAATCAAAGGATCGATGTAATTTTCGTACTGTGCTGCCAATACTAAGAACACAAACAATAATCCTAACCCAAAAATAATCGGTGCTAAACCGGCTGATTCTAGTTCTTCTAATGATGTACCAGACCATTCGTAACCAAAACCTGGGGGAAGGACTTGTTTTGAGACGGTTTCCATCGCTTCTATGGCAGCACCGGAACCCACACCTGGTGCTGGACTACCGTTAATTTCCACAGAACGGTAGAGGTTGTAGTGGTTGATGGTTTGCGCTCCAGTGGTAGCAGTTAAGGTGACTAAATTAGATAAGGGAACCATTTGATTAGTTTGGGAACGCACATATAGTTCACCGATGTCTTGGGGGTTAGCCCGAAACTGTTTATCTGCTTGCACATAAACCCGATAGGTGCGCTGTTGTAGGGTAAAATCGTTGACGTAGCTCGAACCTAACGCTGTTTGTAGGGTGCTAAAAATATCCTCGATGGATACTTGCAAAGCTTGGGCTTTCTTACGGTTAACTTCGATGACAAATTGGGGAGTATTGGCTGAAAAGCGACTGAATGCCCGACCAATAGCGGGGTTTTGGTTCGCAGCCTCCAATAATGGACTCATTACCTCCACCAACTGATTAACGTCTTCCCTTCCCTGTTGATCTTGCAGTTGGTAAACAAAGCCGCCAAAACTGCCTAAACCACGAATAGCAGGGGGGTTGACGGGCAAAATATTGGCTTCGGGTATCTGGCTAAATTTACCCCATAATTTTCCGATGATTGCCTGTGCCGAATGCTGGGGACCTCGCCGTTGTTCAAAGGGGTTTAGGGGGCTAAAAATTACCCCTTGACTGGCACTGCTGCCACCGAAAGCGAACCCACCCACCGCAAAGGTAGCTTTCACGTCGGGTTCTTCTAGGATAATATTTTCTACTTGTCTCATCACCTCGCTGGTGTATTGCAAGGAAACCCCTTGAGGAGCTTGAATAATTGTTATAAAATAGCCTCGATCTTCTTCTGGGGTGAAGGCAGTGGGAATTAGGTTGTATAGCCATACTGTAGCCAATAATAGGGCAACGAACACCCCCACCACCACCAGGCGAAGATGGGAAAGGGTATGTAGCGATCGCTGATATTGTCTCGTTACCCAGTCCAAAAGGTGATTAAATTGATTAAAAATGCTCCCTAATATACCTGGTAACTTCTGTCCTTTTTCTAACAGTAAAGCGCATAAAGAAGGGGTTAGAGTTAGGGCTAAAAAAGTAGAAATAACAATAGAAAAAGCAATCGTTAGAGCAAACTGTCTGTATAAAGCCCCAGTTGTTCCTGGAAAAAATGCCACCGGAATAAACACTGCCATTAACACCAAAGATGTGGCAACAACTGCTGATGATAATTCCCCCATAGCCTTACTAGCAGCTGCTTGAGGAGAAAGATTTTCATCTTCGATATAACGGTTAATTTGTTCAACAACAATGATGGCATCGTCCACCACGATACCGGTTGCCAGGGTTAAACCAAAGAGGGTTAAACTATTAATTGAAAAATCAAATAATTTTATAAAAGCAAAGGTTCCTATCAGGGCTAAAGGAATAGTTAGGGCTGGAATAAGTGTAGTTCTCCAATTTTGTAAAAAGATTAAAATAACCACAACAACTAACCCTACAGCCATAACCAAAGTTTTAACCACTTCTGATAGGGATTCTTCTACAAACTGAGTGGTATCAAAAGCAACTACATATTGTAAATCCGGGGGAAAAAATGCCGACAGACGCTCCATTTCTTCTTTAACCCCTCTCGCAACTTCTAACGCATTTGATCCCGTTCTTTGAGAAATCCCTAACCCTACTGCTTCTTCCCCTCTAAACCTGAGAAAAGAACTGTAATCTTGCGCTCCCAACTCTGCTCTACCAACATCTTTGAAGTAAATTAAACCACCATTGTCATCGGTTTTTAAGAGAAGATTTTCAAATTCTTTAGGTTCTTTTAATTGACTAATCGCTCGTAAATCAAATTGAAATTGTTGACCTTCGAGGGCTGGTTCTGCTCCTATTTTTCCGGCCCCAACTTGTAAGTTTTGTTCTGATAAAGCCGTAACAACGTCTTGAGTTGTTAACCCCCTACTGGCTAATTTGTTGGGGTCTAACCACAGACGCATGGCATAACGACGTTCTCCAAAAATGCGGACATTTCCTACTCCATTGATTCGTTTTAGGGCATCTACTAAATACTGATCGGCGTAGTTACTCAAAAATACATCATCGTAGCGATCGTTATCGCTATATAAACCAATTCCTAACAGTAAAGTATCGGATTGTCTTCTTACTTGAACTCCTGTCCTTTGTACAGCGTCTGGTAACTGAGATTGCACCACAGACACTTGGTTTTGTACGTCAACGGCAGCTAAATCGGGGTTTCTCGAAGAATCGAAGGTAACTGTAATACTACTAGTTCCGCTATTACTACTGCTGGAACTGATATATCTTAGTCCTTCAACTCCGTTAATTTGACGCTCTAAAATATTGGTGACAGCGTTTTCTACTACCTCAGCACTAGCACCATCGTAAGTAGATTCAACTTGAATTCTTGTGGGGGAAATTTCAGGAAATTGATCTAGTGGTAAGTTGAATAAACTAATTAATCCGACTAATAAAATTAGGAATGAGCAAACAGAAGAAAAAACGGGACGTTTAATAAAAAAATCGACAAAATTCATCTTGTTTTAAAACCTTGTTTTAGTTAAAAGTTGTAGTTTCTCACTGCTGACTTTTTAATTCTTGAATTGGCGCACCGTCTCTTAGTTGTAAAATCCCGGCAGTAACAATTTTTTCTCCAGGTTTCAATCCATCGATTACATGATAGTTATTGCCTTGAATTTCCCCCAATTCTATCTGTCTTTGTTCTGCTAGAAATGGTGGAACATCCTCCTGTTTTGAGTCATTGGGTTTAGCCACAAAGACAAAGTTTTGACCTCCTAAACGAGAAACTGCTGCAGTAGGAATTAATATCCCTTGTTTTTGTTTCCAGATGATTCTTGCTTGGGTAAATTGAAGGTTTAATAAATTTCCATTTTGTCCCCGAAAGGTAGCTTTTGCTAATACCAATTGAGAGTCGGCTGTAACATCGGGGGAAATAAAACTAATGTTCCCTCTGGATATCACCTGTCCTTGATTATCGATAATTTCTACAGGTAAACCCAACCTTAGGCGCGAAGCATCTTCGATGGGAACAGATAAATTCAGTTCTAGAACGTTATTAGCGGTTAAACTGGTTAAGGTATCCCCTTGATCCACATAATCCCCTGGTTCTACAGGAATATCGCCAACAATACCAGAAATAGGGGCAACAATAAGAGTTTTACTCACATCCACCTCAGCCCGACGCACCTGAGCGATGGCTTCTGCCACATCAGCCCTAGCTTGAGCTATAACTTCTTGCCGTGGTCCAGTTTCTAATCTACTGAGGTTTTGTTGTTCTCTATCAACCGCCGCTTGTAGCTCCTCTATATCGATAAGGCGGCGTTTTTCTAGCTGAGAGAGGCGACGTTGTGCCTGTTCTAGTTCTGCTGTAGCACTTCGGGCTTCTGTGACGAATTCTTGGTACTCATCAGCGGAGATAGCTCCTTCTTCTTCTAAACCTTCATGCCGCTTCACCCGTTGCTTAGCTAAGTCCGCACTAGCCTCTGCTGCGGTAACTTGTGCCTCTGCTTCAGCGATTTCTTCTAGACTACTGCCGATTTGAGCATTCCTCAGACTAGCTTGAGCCTCCCTTAAACTAGCTCTAGCCTCTTCTATGTCCTCCACACGGTTACCTGCTTCTCGTTCCGCTAAACGGGCTTCAGCGTTGGCTAGTTGGGCTTGAGCCTGTAGTAATTCCGTCTGCCAATCCCTATTGTCTAACTTTACTATGGTTTGACCTTTGGAGACGCGATTACCTTCTTTGATCAAAATTTCTTCGATACGCCCACTAATTTCGGGCCTCAAGACAATTGCTTCATCAGCTTCGAGGGTTCCTATGACCTCTGAGACACTTTTAACTGTTCCTGTGGCGATTGTTGCCAATTTTACCGAGGTAGCAGGGGTTTTTTGGGCAAAAGCTCCCGATGATGGGTTATTATGCTCTTGGGTCATCCACCAAGTTACTCCGAAACCTGTTCCGGCCAGGATAACTAAAAAGCCCAAAATACTTGGCCAAGGTTTCCTCTGAGGGGGTACATTTTGTTGTGAAGACATTTTTTTTATTTCCGTACTAGACAATTAGGCACTGGGGTAAATTTGAAGAGTGTTCACTCTTATTTTTTTTGTACTGTTTGTTTTTTTGTGGTATGTTGTCTTTACATTTCTTAATATAACAATTATGAAATCCCCTTTAACATAATTTCAAGGTGTAAAATTTGCTCTAATGTCGGATTTTCCCATTGACGGATTTGTAGCTTTAGATGTTCAACATTTACCATAACCTAATTTTATAGAACCCCAGTTCTCTATATACCTAGTAATATTGATTAAGATTAACCCCTAACATCCATGGCTAACATGACCGCTAAAGTTCCAGTTTCTGTACTCATTCCCGCTCTGAATGAGGAACTTAATTTACCAGCTTGTTTAGAAAGTGTTGCTCGCGCAGACGAGGTTTTTGTGGTGGATTCCCAGAGTAGCGATCGCTCCACAGAAATTAGTCAAGAGTATGGAGCCAATGTAGTTCAGTTCGATTTTAACGGACGTTGGCCTAAGAAGAAAAATTGGTCTTTGGAAAATTTACCTTTTCGCAATGAATGGGTTTTAATTGTCGATTGCGATGAACGCATTACCCCTGAATTGTGGGATGAAATTGAAGAGGTTATTAAGGGGGATAATTACAATGGATATTATCTCAATCGTAAAGTATTTTTCTTAGGAAAATGGATTCGTTATGGCGGGAAATATCCTGACTGGAATTTAAGATTATTCCGTCATAAATTGGGACGTTACGAAAACTTAAATACAGAGGACATTCCCAATACAGGGGATAATGAGGTCCATGAACACGTTATTTTGGAAGGAAATGTAGGCTATCTCAAAGAGGATATGCTACATATTGATTTTCGTGATATTTATCATTGGTTGCAGAGACATAACCGTTATTCTAATTGGGAAGCGCGAGTTTATTACAATATATTGACAGGACAGGATGACAGTGGCACCATCGGAGCTAATTTATTTGGTGATGCGGTTCAAAGGAAAAGATTTCTTAAAAAGATATGGGTCAAGCTTCCTTTTAAACCCCTGTTGAGATTTGTTTTATTTTATTTCATTCGTTTAGGGTTTTTAGACGGACAAGCTGGCTATATTTATGGACGCTTACTGAGTCAATACGAGTACCAAATTGGAGTAAAGCTTTATGAATTGCGACAATTTGGAGGCAAACTAAATCTTGATGGAAACTATCAAGAACCTGATTCCAAAGCAACTTCAGAACCCCTGAAAGTAAAAGCATAAGCCAACTTTGATGTTCAATAAATAATGGAACTAGATCCCAACTTTTCCCCTATTATGGACGATAATCCTTGGGTGGATTTACGTCAATATGACCAATCCTGGTACGATCGCGGCCGTCCTGGATGGTATGTACTATGGTGGTGGTTAGTACAATCAGTTGTCTTTCCCCTGAGTTTACACAACGCCAATGGCTTTCGTTGTTGGTTGTTACGTCGTTTTGGGGCTAAGATAGGAAAAGGGGTAATTATTCGTCCCACTGCCCGTTTTACCTACCCTTGGAAAGTAAACATCGGGGACTTTTGTTGGATTGGGGATGATGTGGTTTTCTATAGTTTAGAAGCTATAAATATTGGTTCTCAAACCGTTGTTTCTCAGAAAAGTTATTTGTGTACAGGAAGCCATAATTTTCAAGATCCAACCTTCGGTTTAATCGTTAAACCTATCACTATTGGTAACGGTGTTTGGATAGCCACTGATTGCTTTGTTGCCCCTGGGGTTAAAATAGGTTCTAATACAGTTATCGGTGCTAGAAGTAGCGTTTTTAAGGATATTCCTGCAGGGATGGTTGCCTTGGGTACTCCCTGTAAACCCCATTATCCTAGAGAAATAAAAGTTTAATTCTTTTGTACGGAACTGTAGTTAACGTCAGCATTTAGCTATGTTGCTGAAAACTAACTGGGTTCCAATATGCAATTATAAGCATTCAGCCGTCAGCTTTCAGCTAATAGGTTAAAGTATCAATTTTAGCTTATTTTTGATCAATACAGAAAGTAAGCTGATAGCTGACTACTGATAGCTGAATGCTTACTATTTAACACTGTTTGAGATATCCTAAGTTAACCACAATTTTATCTATAAACCTTCTCAATTCTGAGGCTGGTAAGTCAGATTGATTGACGATTATACTAAAAGCTAAAGGGGAATAATTTGGGGGATTTACGTAACCCGATAGAGAGGAAGTTCCCGATAATGTTCCTGTTTTTGCTTGTATTTTTGCTTCTATAACTGTGTCTTTAAAGCGATTTTTAAGAGTTCCTTCGACACCACCAATAGCCAAAGAATCACGATAAATCATAGATTCTGGGCTATTCGCCATTAGGTTTAGTAGGTTGACTAATGTTTCTGGAGTAACCAAGTTATGACGGGACAAACCCGAACCGTCTTTCAAATGATAAGAATTAGAATCTAATCCCAACTCGGCAAGAATTTCTTTTAAGTTATCAATAGAAGCAATTTCTACATTATTATCAACTAAAATATTGAGCAAGCTTTCTGCATAGAGATTATTGCTATCTTGGTTTGCTTTGGTGATTATTTCTTGTAAAGTGTTTGAGCTAATTTCTATTATTTTATCTAAATTTTCTGTTTCATTATCTTCGTGGATAACCTGAGAATTAATTACCTTTATCCCTTCTTTTTCTAAGTAAAATTTTAATGAATTCAAAAAATATTCTCCTGGTTTAACCACTGCCATTCCAAAAATATCGGGTTCAGAATCAATTGCTAAACCCCCAGTAATTGTTAATAGAGGTTTCTCAAAAGCACGGTTAATGGAAACAGAATAGGGACTATCTTCTTCATTGGTTACGGTTTGATTATCAATTTGCCATTGTTGAGATGCAATGGGATCGGACCATTCTATTGCTAATTTTTTTCCTAAATCTTTGGTTTTTAAGGTTAAAATAACCGCATTTTCATTAAGAATTAGTTTATTAACTGCTGGTGCATAATAAAACTGTATATCTTCCCATTCCCATGTGGGATTAATGGATTGATTATTAAAAGAATTATCTTGGACAATTAAATTATCAATAGTTTGAACTCCTTTAACCCTTAACTGCTTCGCCAAAGTTTCTAACTGTTCACTACTTAAAGTAGGATCACCTTTTCCCACAACTTTTAAAACCTTTAAATTAGGAGATGTTCCCGAAGCATAAATAGGGGTTTTGATTTGATAATTAGATCCAAATTTAATTAAGGCTGCTGCTGTTGTTAGTAATTTAACGTTAGAGGCAGGAATAAAATATTTCTGAGAATTTAACTCGTATAATGTAGTTTTATTATCTAAAGTTTTAACTAAAATACCCCAATGCGATCGCTTTAATTCCTCTTGTTCTAAAATAGTATTTATTTTGCTCTTTAAATCAGCTTCACAAACCGATGTATTTTGTTTGTTACGGTTTGCAGTAGAACTGATTTCCTTAGCTTGTAGAGGCAAAAAAAACATAAAAGAGAAGGATAGAATAAGTCCAAATATTCTAACCCTTCTCAACCCGAGATAATAAAAATTCATCAGCTCCTCTTAAGATTTCCAGTTATAGCAGTTTTCATTTGCATAGATTATGAAATTTCTAGTTTTGAGGCAGAAGGCAGAAATAAAATTTTAGGTTGTTCCATTTAATTAAACATCCCTATTGTTCAACCTGAGTTCGATATATAGAAGTTCAAAAAAGACTTAACACCGTCCTCCGAACTCCTAACCCCGAACTCAATTTAACTTACCGCCAATCATCCCAATTATCGTTAAAAATCGAAGTATTAGGAAAATTGGTGGGGTTATCATTAGCATCTAACCTTTGCCGTAATTCCTGTAACTTTTTCGAGCGAAAAATAGGTTCTTCAACTAATTGATAGGGTAAAAGTTGTTCCTCGATGGCAAAAGCAGCAGTGGTTCCGGCCGCTGCTCCAGATGACCATTCAAAAGAGTGTACTCGATAAGCCGCCGCTGCAATATGACTAACCGCAATACTCTTACCAGTAACAATCAAATTATCGATATTTTGGGGCAACATAGACCGTAAAGGAACCTGGAAAGGATAAGCTTGACCCTGACCAACTCTTTCCCCCTTACGCTCTGTATTACCTGGTTTTTCTGCGGGATATTCTGTCATGCAAGGGTGAAAATCGATCGCATAATGACCAATTCCCAGAGAGTCTGGATAAATAGTCGATCGCTTGCGTCGGGTAATTTGTTCAGGGGAAGCGTCCCCACGGAGAACCTTAAACCCTTCCAAACCAGCTAAAGCTGCGTGTAGACGACGATAGGTTGCAGGAGAGAGATTTGTTTTATAAAAATCGTCCTGATAGTTACGACGAGAAATATCGATTTCATTGACCATAAATCCGTTTTCGTAGAGAAAAGACTCTCGGCCAATAATTCGCCTTGCTTCGCGCATATAGGGGTATTTAGATAAACCGTGAACCGTTCCCATAGGAGAATCTAACCCCTTCATGTAAACGTGATAGGGATCAGGGGTTTTTACCCCATCCCCCAACTGAGAGTCCGTATCTCCACTCACCAACCAATAAAAATAACCGATGGAGTGTTCTTCCCCTTTCCGTAGGGTTTCTGTGCGTAACCCACCCATCCATTTTCCGGGTTCCAGTTGACCCATTTGTTCTAATTGTTCCCGGGTATAGATGAGGTTATCTTTAGCGGTTCCGGGACGATAATCATTCCCCCAAGTCCAATTTTGCATGGAAATATCCCCAGGAGTGGGAACTGTGAAGCTTAGACCACCGAAGGTCTTTTGTTCTCCCTTTTGAGGACTCCAAATACGACGATAGGTATAGACTAAATCAAAATCCGCTAACCGTTCCAACTCGTAACTATAATAAGGAGCATACTGAGCATAAAAATCCGGTAATTGATGTTGTTGGGGTTCTGCGGTTGTTTCCATTGCAAAGGTATATGTGAACCCTTGGGTGCAATAGGGATCGCCACTGGTACTAGAAGAAGAAGGTTCTAAATAAGAACGGGGATCGATACCCAAACGGTAGGGAACATCAGCTAAAGCAATAATTTCCCCGGTTTCCGTAGCTTCGATAACATACCAATCCGCCGGTTCTGCTTTATCGTGGGGTTTAGGAACAAACTTAATAATAGTTTTGTTAAATAATTCCGAATCTTCGTAGGTATAAGCATCCTCGATGGTTTGGGAGAGGGGATAGGTATTTAGGGGAGCCGCGCCATCTTTGGGACTGTGCTGAATAGCGATCGCACTCATGATCTGTTTTCCCGTTCCCCCGTTGGGATTTTTTTCAATGGATAAATCTTTAATCACCGTGGATGGGAACCAGTTAAGTTGTCCCCTTCCCTTTCTAGCTGCGTCTTCCAACATCCCTTTAAGGATTTTATGACCATCTTCCGGGATAAAGCAAGACTCGCTAACCCAACAGTCTCCAGGGTTTAGTTCTCCGTAATAGTCTTTGAGCCGCTCTCGTAATTCCAGATAACCCCGTGGATAGATTAACTGAGTTCGCTGTGTGGGACGTTCATCGAGAGCAGAAGTCCCTTGAGAAGAGAGTTGTCCCCCAACCCAGTCAGTGATCTCCGTTAAACAGACGGTTTTACCAGCTAATAATCCTTCATAAGCTGCACCGGTTCCTGCTAGTCCCCCACCCACAACTAATAATTCACATTCTACGGTTTTATCGGGGTTTCGGGGTGGAGTGGCTAAGGTTAAAGGGGTTATCACCTGCCACATCACTAAAGTCAAAGGAAGGGTAGAAAAACAGCGACGGATACGATTAAGCATAGTCTATGAGGAGAGATTATCTAAATTATTGTGTCAGTTTCTTTTTACTTATAGAGTGAATTGACTTATTGCGAGTTCCCTCATATTTATCAATGATTTTTATTAGTTTCCCTAATATCCGAACTCCTAGCAACGAACTCAAACTGTCTATTTTATGCAGGGGGTATGGAGGAGGCATTTCGTCCCCCATTGGGGGGTTTGGGGGGCTAGTCCCCCAATAAAACCTATGATTCTCAGATGAGATTTTGATGAAAAAAGATATAACCAGAAACTGGGGAAGCATGAAGCATACTTTTTTTTCCTGCTATTTAACCTGATGGATATTGACATCCTGAACTAGCCCAACACTTTATGATACAGATTCAAGATGAGAGTATACGGTAAGCTACAAGTAGCTATTTATTCTTGTTATTCTTTACTTTTAGAGGATTTTAGAGATATTTTTATGGGGACAGGGCAAGAGAAGCTAACGCAATTAAAAAATGTCAGCGAATTTTTCAATGAGGCGTTGAAGTTAAAAGAGAATGATGTTGTCAAAACTATTGCCGAAGGGATAACAAATGCAACTCCTTGGTTTCAAGAGATTGCTAAAAATGCTTCTTGGGTGAAAGACGTTACCGAAGCTGCGGAGGGTACCATCCCGTTGCTGCCCTTTTTCTTGAAGTATGCTCAGTTGTTGACACTAGAACGAGATCCACAAAAACAAGGATATAACGCTTGTACCTTAGCTTATAATCGCGCTATTCAAGAGGCTTTTTTTAATTTTAGTATGAAACTTCAGCATATTAAGCCCCGTGCTAATGTGAGAATAATAAGTAAGAAAAATCCTGAAAACATTGACATGACAGGGTTTAAGTTAGACAATACGTCCCTATATCATGAGTTCATACAGTATGCTGATGATGCTTTTTATCAATTTGCTGAGATTAATGAAATAGATCAAAAACTGACTAATCAGCTATTAAAAAATATTCGTAGTTCTTTTTTTAGTAATTTACGCCTGTTATTAGTTCATCCTTATACAGAAAAAGAGTTTTCTGCTTTTAAAGCATTAACATTTCTTGACAATAGCAAAACTAAACTTGAGAAAATTTTAGATCGACATTTAGAGTATCAATGTTGGTTATTTAATGAAAAAAATGTTTTTCGTTCGGAACCTTTTGCTTTAAATCATATTTATCTTAACACTGAGTGCGGGACTTTAAAATATTCAGAAATTAAAAGTCAAACGACAAACAAATCTGGGGATTTAATAGATAATCAAGATAGTGAAAAACTGAAGAATCCCTTTTCAGAAAAAGATGCCAAAAGAGTGGATTTATTAAACACAGTTTTAAAATACATGGGCAAGAAAAAATTTAATGAGCCTATTATAATTCAGGGAGTTGCAGGGTCAGGAAAATCATCGTTTACTCTTAAATTAGTTGAAGAATTAAAAGAGCAAGGCTGTTATCCTATTCGCATTTTATTAAAAGATTTGAATCTCATAGATAATTTTAAAGATGCTGTTCCCTATGCCCTTAAATTTGGGGAAGAACACTTTGGTCAATCCAGTTGGAAACCCATTTTTGATGGCAAGTGGTTTTCTGAATTAGTGAATCCTGCCAATGGAGAAGCCATTAAATTTGGTGAAGATAACACCGAAATTTCCCCTTATGTTTTTATTTTTGATGGTTGGGATGAAATCAGCACCGCAGCCAATCAAGGATTTAGAGATAGTATCGATCAATTATTAAATGATATTAGAGATACTTTAATTGAAAAACGGAATGGATATACTCCTATACGAGTTATTGTTACTGGTCGTCCCACCGTTGATGTAACCAATACCAAACTATTGAGAAAAGATACCCCTATTCTCACCATTAGACCTTTAAGACCTGAACAATTAAAAACTTATATTGACACCTTTCAAAAAGCGAATCAAACTAAACCTTTGTTACCTCTATTTTCTAGTCGATTCCAACTCCAAAATAGCGACAACAAAATCATCAATCCTGAATTTATTAAGAAAATTATAGACACTTATCAACAGGCATTTACACTACTAATTAGCGAGCATAAACAGGATAATGTTTCAGAATTAAAGGGAAGTTTAGCAGTATTAGGCTTACCATTACTCGCTTATTTAACCCTCACCTTAATGTTAGAGATTAGTTCAGAAGAAGAACTAAAAGCCCTGATTGATAATCCCACCAATTTATATCGAAAACTAATCGATAAAACCTGTAACGGTTCAGGAAAAGCCGTTGCAGAACTTGAAGAAGACAATCATTTTCAATTATCGGGGAAAGATTTGAGGGGGTTATTATGGAAAACAGCCCAGGCAATTACAGATTTAGGAAAAGAATCTATTTCCCGTGAAGAATTGAGGTTAAGATTATTTCCCGAAGCAGATGATGATGATGACCAATTAGAAGAAATTATTGAAGAAGCTACCGCCAATAATAAGTTAAGTTGTTTAATTATTAGTTTCTTCTTCAAAGAAAGTGCAGGAGAAGGGTGTAAATTTCTCCATAAATCTTTTCGAGAATATTTATTTGCTGAAGCAGTAATCGAAGAACTGAAATGGTACGGTAAAAATCCAACAGTTGCCAAGGTTTATGAACATAATCCTCAAAAGGGTTATCAAGAGCGAGAACTTTACTGGCAAGATTTTAAGAAAGATGACCCCCGATGGAAATTAACCCGTTATCTCTCAAAACAATTTGCTACCCATTGGGTTTCCCCAGAAATTAAAAGTCATCTTCTCAGTTTATTAACTTGGGAAATGGAACGGTCAGCTAAACAGGAATCTAATCAGCAATCTGTCTCATCTTTATCCACTGAACCCATTTTCAGACAACAGTGGGAATACATCAGGGATGGATTAGCGGATGTTTGGGATTGGTGGGGTGAAGGGGTATTTATGCGTTCTCAAGCTAGAATTAAGAAGGGTGATAAACACTTTGATGCCCCTTATGTGATGCAGTTGGCAGAATGGTGCTGTCCTTTGGATTCACAGGCATGGAAACCCAACCTTCCAGCCCCCGTTCGTCATGTTACGGTGGACAGTAAATTAGGGGATGCTTTTTTTCATCTAACAGCAATCGTTCATGGACAACTGTACGATTACGCCAGGCAAAAGGTTTCTCCTTCAATAGATATTAGTACAATTGAGCCAAGGCAACGACGACGCTATCAAACAGAACAAGTGGCCCGAGATGGAAACAATAAAGAAATTTCCTTGATTCAGTTTGCTCCCAGTGGGGAGAATGATCAGTATTTTCGCAACTATTGTCATCGCATTAATGCTACGGGTTTGAGACTCCCTTTTGATTTCCCCGGTCAGGTTTGGGCAAGTTTAGTTAACCTCTCAGGAGCCGACATCTCAGGGGTCAACCTCTATAGAGCCAACCTCAGTGAAGCCAACCTCAGTGAAGCCAACCTTTCAGGAGCCGACATCTCAGAAGTCAACCTCTATAAAGCCAACCTCAGTAAAGCCACCCTCTCAAGAGCTACCCTCTCAAGAGCTACCCTCAGTAAAGCCATCCTCTCAGGAGCCGACATCTCAGGAGCCGACCTTTATAGAGCTACCCTCGGTAAAGCCACCTTCAGTGAAGCCAAACTTTCTGGAGCCGACTTCTATGGAGCCGATCTCTATGGAGCCGAACTTTCTGGAGCCGATCTCTATAAAGCCAAACTTTCTAGAGCAAAAAATCTACCATTAGAGCATATAAAAAATAAAACCAGGAATTGGTATCTTCTCAAAAAGCCAGGGGTCACTCGCTGCGAAAACTTAGGCCAAAC
>NZ_JARVCN010000038.1:0-14373 GCF_038442745.1 Crocosphaera sp. Alani8 | reverse complement strand
TCGAACCCTTCTTTTTTACCCGCCTATCATCCCGACACTGACCTACGGTACAGTGGGGGGCTTCTCGGCGGTAAGCTAAAATCCATTTTTACGCCGATACTGTTCTTTTAGGGCTACTTCTAGTTGAGTATTGACAATTAAGCCTTTCTGTAGCAATAGCTCTCCCAAACGACTTTTTTGGGAAGCTTGAACCCGAATTGTTTCTTCTAGTTGCTCAGGAGAAATCCAATTTTTTTGGAGCAGTATTTGCCCTAATCGCATATTTTTATCAGAGCGTTACTCTGAAGAACGTCAAAAAACTTTAATTGAACTGATATCTTGTACCAGTATAGAAAAACTTAAATTAGTCAGCAGTCAGCATACGTTTAATCCTACTCACAGTAGATAATAGGGATTCTTATTTTTCAGCTGATGGCTGATAGCTGAACGCTTACAAACTAGCCAGTTTTATCGAAGGTGCAAGATGTGAGTTTAACATAACTAACTTTCCACCACACTTGGCCCAGAATACACAAGAAATTAACAAAACTTTCGTGTCGTACTATACCAATTTCAAAAAAGTCTGGCTACAAATTCCAGTAGTGGTCAACACTTCGACTTCCCTATTTCTGAAAAGTTACTGTAAAGAAAAATTAAAACAATTAAAGAGTCAAGGATAAACTTATCCTTGACTCCTTTTTGTGTACTTAAATTATGGGATACTTAGCACAAAACCCTTATTAACCTTCAGGTTTGGTACGAGTGCTTCTGTCACCAACCTTGGCAAACAGACCCCATTCCACCTGTTCTTCAAGATCAGGATCAACACCAGCAAATACGTCACGGTACAGAGTACGAGAACCATGCCAGATGTGACCAAAGAAGAATAGTAGAGCAAACACTGCGTGTCCGAAAGTAAACCAACCTCTGGGACTGGTACGGAATACACCGTCAGAACCGAGAGTTTCACGGTCGAAATCAAAAGGTTCACCCAATTGTGCTTTACGAGCAAATCGCTTAACATCAGCAGGGTTGTCCAATACTTGGCCATCAAAGGCACCACCGTATACACTCACGGTAACGCCGGTTTGTTCAATACTGAGTTTAGATTCAGCACGACGGAAAGGAATGTCTGCGCGAACAATACCATTAGCATCGGTGAGAACGATGGGGAAGGTTTCAAAGAAGTTAGGCATACGACGAACGGTTAAAATATCACCATCAGCGTCTTTAAATACTGGATGTCCTAACCATTCTTGAGCGATACCGTCACCACTATCCATAGCACCAGTACGGAATAAACCACCTTTAGCGGGGCTATTACCTACATAATCGTAGAAAGCAAGCTTTTCAGGAATACTTAACCAAGCTTCTGATAGGGTATCACCAGCAGCTAAACTGCTTTCTACACGGCGATCAATCTCTTGTTGGAAGTAACCATTATCCCACTGATAACGGGTTGGTCCAAAGAGTTCGATGGGGGTGGTGGCGTTACCATACCACATGGTTCCAGCAACGACGAAAGCAGCGAAGAACACAGCAGCAATACTACTGGATAATACAGTTTCAATATTACCCATTCTCAGAGCTTTGTAGAGGCGTTCTGGAGGTCTTACTGTTAAGTGGAATAGACCTGCAATAATCCCTACAACACCGGCTGCGATATGGTGAGCTACTACTCCTCCAGGGTTGAAGGGGTTAAAGCCCGCCGGTCCCCATTCCGGTGCCACCGGTTGGGCGTGACCTGTCAGACCGTAGGGGTCAGATACCCACATTCCAGGGCCCCAAAGTCCGGTTAAATGGAAGGCTCCAAAACCGAAGCAGAGAAGTCCGGATAGGAAAAGGTGAATACCAAACATTTTGGGAAGATCAAGAGCTGGTTCCCCTGTACGAGCATCGATAAATAGCTCTAAATCCCAGAATACCCAGTGCCAAACAGCAGCTAGGAATAATAAACCAGACAAAACAATGTGGGCAGCTGCGACACCTTCAAAAGACCAGAAACCAGGGTTAACGCCTGTTTCTCCGGTGACACTCCAGCCACCCCAAGATCCAGTTACTCCTAGACGGGCCATAAAGGGAAGAACGAACATCCCTTGTCGCCACATGGGGTTAAGAACGGGATCACTGGGATCAAAAATAGCTAACTCATAAAGAGCCATAGAACCTGCCCAACCGGCTACTAGGGCAGTATGCATCAGATGGACTGAAATTAAGCGTCCTGGGTCATTCAGAACGACTGTGTGGACTCGATACCAAGGTAGTCCCATTGACTACGCTCCTCCTTTTGAAAATATGTCTACGTCGACGTTTTTTTATTGGTTTTAGGTTTTATGTGACTTGAGTTTGGCGATCGCTGTCTAACAACTCTCACAGCCCAAAAGTCAGCTAACCTACATTATGCCAAGAAAATGAATTTTATTTAAAGAAGTGTAACTATTGTTAGCCTCGATTGCAAGTCTTTAGGTAAGCTTTAATGAAAATTATAGTTGATGTGTACTTACTGAAAGGGATTGATTGTTGAGTTTACAGCAGTTTTGATTTGCATAAATTCATAAGTTTCTAGCTTCTAGTCAGGAGGCAGAAGGCAGAAGGCAGAAGTTATATTCTTAGATTCGCCAGTTAATTGAAAATTGCCATAATAGCAGTTTTCAGTTGAGTGTATCAAAATCTCGGTTTAGTGAGGGTGGGGAGTGTGGGGACTATTTTTCTCTGAATTTGTAATCTATGCAAATGAAAATTGCTATTACACCGTTTTTCAAAGAGATAAAATGGCTTGGTATGATAAGCAAAGTTCAAAAAACCTTGAGGTGTTATGAATCAGTCGCAGAGGAAAACCTCATCTATGTCTCTTATTAACTTCGGTTCAACTATATTTCTTTTACCTGTCAAACCTGTGTTAGCTCATGCAGGTCATCATCACCGTGAACCTGAAGAGAAAACTCCCCAAGTTAAACAACAAGATAACAATAATGTAGAGGAAGAAGGTAACATTGAACAACAACAGTCGGAAGAAACAACATTAGTAGAAGAGCAGATAATTAACGTTACTATTCAACAGAATGAGCCATTTAGTTATCTTCCGCAAGCATCAGAATTTATCTTTTTATTTCTAGTAGTTAGTCCTATTATTTTGAAAGTAATTAAACAAAAAGTTTATCAATAAATACAGTTATGAAGCGAACCGACACAACAAATTTACGTCAGTTGCATTATAAATTTGCTCCTTTTATGATTTTTCCTTTAGTGTTAACTGTTATTACAGGAACATTATTTCAAGTAGCATTTGCAACAGGCAAGGCTGATGATTTTATTTGGTTATTAGAACTGCATCGGGGAAAGTTTGGACGTATTAACTTAGAAATGATTTACCCTTTCTTAAATGGATTTGGTTTATTAATGTTAGGAGTTACAGGAATTTTAATGTGGTTAAACACAAAAAAAGACGGGTAGAATTCAGAAGTTTATTGAACTTCTTAAAAATTTATTATCAAAAACAGAGAGTTATTCTTTATATGAGACTTTTTCTTATTTATGTATTATTTAGCTTTTTTTATTGATCATCATCATTTTTTTCGAGAAAAAATTAAATCTTGGCTTAAAAACCATAAAACATATACTTGTATGTCAATTAATGAAAACAAAAGTCACCATCTCATAAATATTAATGATCTATTAAAGTCTAGTGAGCAATATTATGGAAAACATTGGTATGCTCATAATGAGCAGTATTGGTATATTCATGGTCAATGTCTCAGTCAAAAAAATCTCTCAAATTTTCCTGGATTAGTTGTCACGGAAGTCGGTCAATTTTCTCTGATGTCGTTAGAAAAAATTGATACTATTTTAAGTTGGTTTGCTATTAACTATAATTGGTCAATTTTACCTTGGAGTAATGCACCACGTTTTCAGAGTTTCGTCTTTATCTCAACAGAGCAGACACTTCGAGATAGATTTATGGACTATTCACCTAATAGTTTTAATCTGTCTCTAGAATCGATGTCTTCAACAACTATCTTAAGTAATTTGTTAATAAGTAAATATGAAGTACCTAATAATTTCAGTGGAGTTGTTAAAGCTATTTTATTTGAAGAAAATATTAATACAATAGGTGAAATTTGGGAATCTTGTAACTGTGACAATTACCCTCCTTACTTGGTTACTAATATAGATTTTAATCAATACTTATTATTTGATAATAATTTGCTAAAAAATACAGTGATTAAGCTCTTAAATAATTGTAAAGATGAGTATTTTGAGGGATTTTATAAATTACAAATAGAGCAAAAATTACTTTTTGAATTAATTTCTAGTGAATTAATATCAAAATTGGAAATATTACCATCTAGTAAACTAGCTTTTTGGACATCTCAAAATACTAATTTTGAAAAACTTATAAGTTTGTTAATAGAAACAAAAAATAAAAATATTAGCTATTCTGATTTAAGTTTTTTCCAGATTTTCTTAATGTTAGTGAATGGTTTTACGGATTTAGAAGAGACTTTTGTTTGTCATCTGATTATAACCTTTCTTTGTTTATTTCAAGGAATAGCCAATTAATTCAAATAATTGATATTTTTAGGCAAGAAAAAAAACAAGATTTTTCCGATTCAACTGATAATTTTTGCCATTATGATTTACTTGCTTGTTTTTAGATATTAATACTTTTCCTAGTGCGATCGCTATTTTATCGGTTTGGTAGAGGCAATGAAACCCAATATCAAACTGTAACCGAAGTCAACAATGATGTCTTGGGAATCTTAAACTCTACCTTATTAGAAAAAGATGCTTGTATAAGTTATAAGAAAAGATATTTTTGCTTTTTTGTTGGCAGAATAATGATGCTAACAACTTTCTTTTTGTCCAAAGTTCAATTATCAGTCATCAACAATAATCTCATCCATGAAGTTTTGGGAAAATTAGCAACCTTGTTAACTTGAAGATCCACCCGTTAAACTAAGAAGGATGTTAATATAAATTTAAAAACTGCGCTCGCCATGCAAACAGCTGATCTTTCTTCCAACACCTCTCCCAACGGACAATACTGGCAATGGCAAGGCCATAATATCTATTATGTCCAAGCTGGCAAAAAACGGTCTAACCATCCTCCCATACTTTTCATACATGGGTTTGGTGCATCTACAGATCACTGGCAAAAAAATATTGCCCAATTACAAGAAGATTTTGAAGTTTGGGCAGTTGACTTATTAGGTTTTGGTCGATCTGCAAAAGCCAAATTACAATATGGTGGTGATCTATGGCGAGATCAATTAAAAGACTTTATAACAGAAATTATCGGTCAACCTGTTGTTTTAGCTGGTAACTCTTTGGGAGGTTATGCTTCCCTTTGTGTAGCTTCACAATGTCCAGAAACCTGTAAGGGAGTGATTTTACTCAATAGTGCAGGTCCTTTCAGCGATACTCAAAAAGCAAGTAAACCAAACAAAATTCAAACAGCAATCCGTTCTATTTTATTACAACCTTGGGCAAGTTATTTACTATTTCAATATATGCGTCGTCCCAATAATATTCGCAAGACATTAAACAAGGTTTATTACAATCAAGAAGCTGTAACAGATAAATTGGTTAATGATATTTATCGTCCTTCTTGTGACGCGGGTGCCGCACAAGTATTTGCTTCAGTTTTTAAGACACCACAAGGAGAAACTGTTGATAACTTATTACAACAATTATCCCATCCTCTATTAATGTTGTGGGGAGAAAAAGATCCTTGGATGAACACACAAGAAAGAGGTCAACAATACCGTAAATATTATCCTAACTTAACAGAATACTATTTAGAAGCGGGTCATTGTCCCCATGATGAAATTCCCGATCGCATTAACCAAATAATTAAAGACTGGATAATGGGTAGTTAATCAATTCAAAATTAAAAATCAATTTTTGTTTCACAATCCATAGAGACGTTATCTAAAACGTCTCTATAAGAGTTCCGTTAAAAATTATAAAATGACCTGATTATTGAAACTGATTAACTGTAGGTCATAATATATTTACTGGGGTTTCTGGAAGTTACTTCTAGTTGAATTGACTGGTTTTGGTAAAGAGATACGGTTAGGTGGAGAAAGGGAATGTTCTTCGTTAATTAATAATTTTTTAGGCCGCAATTGAGGGGTAACCCGTTTTTTTGCGAAACCACCTCTCTTTTTAGCTACTTGTCCTAAATTTTTACCTGTTACAATTGTCAATTGATTGTTTACTAAGCGTACCTGTAAGTCCCAAAAACAACCAACTGCCTTATCTGCAAGGGGTCCCTGCAGTTTCAGTTTAAAAAATTTAGGTTTTTCTGAGGGATGTTTAGGAGATTGACGAATTTTAACAATGGCAATTTTTTTTTGATGAGACGCATACACCACTTGTCCACGAATAGAAAAATCCCCACTTTTTACGGGAACTTCAGGAGAGAGATTATCATCTGATAATAGTGGATGAGTGTTTTCTGGGTGTAAAACTTCTGGTTCCCAGACTCCAGCAATCTGTAGTTGAAGTTGGTCGTTACTTGGACGAGTTCTCGGATAAACAATCCACAAATGAGGTTTATCTAAATCGAGATGTTTTTTAAAAACACTGAGAACCTTACCCAAGACAACCGTATCGATAATGTTGCCTTCTTGGGTGATTAATATACCTCGTGTTGGGTGTTCCTGAGAACGCTGATATTGACCTTCAATTAAACCAATCGCCCGATATTGTCGAGGATGACTCGGGGAGGGAATGGGAAGGTTTTTACAGAGGCCATTGTCAGAGGAAGATAACATAGTATAAGCCGATTGACGGGATGCTCCTGATGATTAAATTATCAGTTTTATCGGAGAAACATCAGTAAATCAAGCATTTTTTAAGGATATAGACTCGGCCTATAACTCTTCTAAATAACTTAACAAATCAGCCATTTCCTGGGGACTGGGCTGAAATTTTGGCATAGGGGGAGTTTTTCCACTAACTACTTGTTGGATGAGACTAATTTTTGATTTATGTTTTTGTACATGGTGTAAGCTTGGCCCAACAACACCATCAGCGTTTATACCATGACAACCAGCGCAGTTAATTTCAAATATGGCCTTTCCCCTATCAATACTACCTGTAGCGGACAAGACTTCACTAACATAGGGATCGGAGATTTCATGAAGATACCAACCGACTATTGCCACAATAGCCAGAAAAATTGCGCCTAAAAAAACTAATGTCAGCTTTTGGATAACTTCCTTTGGTTGGATTAACTCTTCAGTCACGGTGATTTGATGATGGATTATATTAGCCTCCTCTTTACATTTTGCAATCTTTTAAGGGTAAAAAGCTAGTCCTGTTAACAAATGTAACAAATAAAGAGGGATTTTGTTCATAATATTAATTGTTTTTATATTTTCTTGACAAAAACAGGTTACTTGAGTTAGTGATGAGAGTGTTGTGGAATAAAAAAATTATCTATGCTCTAGAATTAGGGCAACATTCCCAAGTAACATAAAGTAAATATTATTCATCTCGATGAGGAGAACCCATGATCGAACCCCTACTTTTAGGCATTGTTTTAGGTCTTATTCCCATTACTTTAGCTGGTTTGTTCGTTGCAGCGTACTTACAATATAAGCGCGGGAACCAACTTAACCTGGATTAAGTGTGGAACCAATTTGAGGCTAATGCTAAGATAATCTATTAAACAATTATCTTCGCATTAGCTCTACTTTTTGCCATCCTTAAAACGTGACTACTCAAAGCCCTTCTCTCCCCAACACTCCAGAGACTTTACACAGCAACACTCCAGATAGAAGTCTCCATCGCCAAATGATCGTTATTCTTGATTTTGGTTCTCAGTATTCAGAATTAATCGCCCGTCGTATTAGAGAAACCCAAGTTTACTCCGAAGTCTTATCCTACCGCACAACAGCCGAAAAAATCCGTCAACTGAACCCGAAAGGTATTATCTTGTCAGGGGGACCTAACTCCGTTTATGACGATCTCGCGCCTCAATGTGATCCTGAGATTTGGGGTTTAGGTATTCCCATATTAGGTGTGTGTTATGGGATGCAGTTGATGGTGAAACAACTCGGGGGACAAGTAGAAAAAGCAACCAGGGGAGAATACGGTAAAGCTTCCCTGCGTATCGACGATCCCACCGACTTATTAACCAATGTGGAAGACGGTTCAACCATGTGGATGAGTCACGGGGACTCCTGTACTAATCTTCCCGAAGGCTTTTCTATCTTAGCCCATACCGAGAATACTCTATGCGCTGCGATCGCCGAACACAATAAGAAACTGTTTGGGGTACAATTCCATCCCGAAGTGGTTCACTCTGTGGATGGGATCGCCCTGATTCGTAATTTTGTATATCATATCTGTGAATGTGAACCCACTTGGACAACAGAGGCCTTTGTAGACGAAACCATCCGCGAGATTCGCGCCAAAGTCGGAGATAAACGGGTATTATTAGCCCTATCTGGTGGGGTAGACTCCTCAACCCTGGCTTTTTTGTTACATCAGGCCATCGGCGATAAATTAACCTGTATGTTTATCGACCAAGGTTTCATGCGTAAAGGGGAACCAGAACGGTTGATGGAGATATTTGCGCGACAGTTTCACATTCCTGTGGAGTATGTGAATGCGCGCGATCGCTTTTTAAAACAACTCGAAGGGATCACAGATCCGGAGAAAAAACGCCGTCTCATTGGTCATGAGTTTATCCGAGTGTTTGAAGAAGAGTCAAAACGTCTTGGTCCCTTCGATTATCTAGCGCAAGGAACCCTTTACCCAGACGTGATCGAGTCTGCTGACACTAATGTAGACCCAAAAACAGGGGAACGGGTTGCGGTTAAAATCAAAAGTCACCACAATGTAGGAGGACTCCCGAAGGATCTACGTTTTAAGTTAGTAGAACCTTTACGGAAGTTGTTTAAGGACGAGGTTCGTAAGGTGGGACGTTCCATTGGTTTACCAGAGGAAATTGTTCGTCGTCACCCCTTCCCCGGTCCCGGTTTAGCCATTCGTATTATTGGAGAGGTTACCTCAGAACGTTTAAATATCCTACGAGACGCTGATTTTGTGGTACGAGATGAAATTGCTAAACAAGGAATGTATCACGATTTTTGGCAAGCGTTTGCTGTCCTTCTACCTATTCGTAGCGTGGGGGTAATGGGAGATCAACGCACCTACGCTCATCCTGTTGTACTCCGTTTGATTAGCAGCGAAGACGGTATGACAGCAGATTGGTCTAGAGTCCCTTACGACCTTTTAGAAATCATTTCTAACCGCATTGTTAACGAGGTGAAAGGGGTTAACCGAGTGGTTTATGACATCACTTCTAAACCTCCAGGAACCATCGAATGGGAATAAGATGAACTTAACTAGGGGTTTAGCATAGCTGAACCTCTAGGGTTTTAATATTTGACTCCCCGTAAAACCTTTAAGTCTTCTTCGTCCAAAGTTTCTCGAACCCCATGACGAATTAACTCCGAGAAGTCTTCGTTAGGAACCATGAAACAGAGGGCGTATAAACGATCTGCGCCAATGTTTCTAATTTCGTGGATACCGGTAGGACGCACTAATAAACTGTCCCCTGGGTTTAAAGGAATGTCTTTGCCATCACAAACCGCTAACCCTGTTCCTTTAAGGATAAAAAACATTTCTACCGCAAAGTTATGACGATGGGTGGGGGTACTACCTCCAGGATCGAATATTTCCACACAAACTGTCAAAGAATCATCGGCCATACTTGTGTCAAAAACAATCGCTAGACGGTTGGTATCCTGGGGAGTGATGCGAAAAACTAGATAATCTTCAGGGGTTTTGATCACTGGTATCATACAGTGATCGCTGGATAAGGTAGGATGGATAGTCATAGTTGCCATTAAGTGTTCTCCTCATGTTCTTATTATTCTAAAAATAATTGTAACCAAAGGCTTATCCATCTTTTCTTAACCCTTATTTCATTCTATTATAACTTTTAATCTGTCTGTCAGAATAAATTACTATGGCTGGATGCTTATCTATACTAATTTTTGGTTTCTAGTTTATTGGTCAATTTTATTAATTAGCTGAGGATTTTCATTTTAGCGATCGCATCTTCAATATTAGGTAGTTTTTTTCCCTATTTTTGAGCAGTTTCTAACCATAAATCTCGAACAATCATTAATTCTTGCAAGGTATCTTTTAGGGTTTCTCCTTGTGCAAGACATCCTTTTAAAGCAGGCATTTCAGCAACAAACCCTCCTTCTTGACAGGGATAAATAACCATCGGATAATTCATGTTTACTCTCCTTCAATTAATTGGATAACTCTTTTTTTATTTAATAGCTTGTTCTATTTTCAAATCAAAATCAGGATCACCAACTTTTATAATAACTTGTTTTGGTTGTTGATTTCGCCTTTGTAAATAAGCTTGTAAGGCTTATTGATTATTTTTATGTTCTAGAAAATATTTTCTAAGTTCTATATCTGACATTTGAGCATAATTAATCTCTGATATTAAATTACATCCTCATCTTCTAGAGTTTTTATTTTTTCATAGAGACTATCTACGGTTTCCCCTTCAAAAAGTTTTTCTTTAAGGTTTAAATAATCAACACTATCTAAATTACAAACTGCTAAAAAACGCATTAATTTAGAAGGTTCTAAATGTTGACTTAAAACTTGTAAAGCTTCTTCAATAATAGCTGGATCTGTATCTATATTAATTTTCATTGTCTAACTCCTTTATGAAATCTTATAGTTTGGGGGGAATCATTTCTGAGGTTGAATTAGGATTAATTGGTTCAAAGTGTAATATCATAAACCTATTCTGTAAAGGGATTTAGTAAAGAAACGTTCAAAGGATTAAATAAAATTGCAAAATCATCAGTGGTTGGTTGTTGGAGAAGTACCTGGAATGATGGAAACGGAAACGTGACGATTACAATTCAGTTAAATTCAGATGGTCAATTTCAACAAGAAAACATCTTGATAGATGTGGGAGCGAACTTGATGAATCCGATAAGACGATTTAACTATTCTGGTACATGGATTTTAGATGGTAATTATCTAATAAAACGAGATGAAAATGGTTCAAGAAGTACCTATGAGTTAATTTCTCCCTATCAAATGCAATTAGTGGGTTCAAGTGTAGTTTATGGACGTTGTTAGGTTTTTACTATTTCACAGTTAGTAGGGTGGACAAAAGGGGAGATTTTCAGGGTTAATGAAAGTATTTTCAGTCCTTGCCTAGCATTGTATCTATGTTGTTAATAAGGTAGCAATACCCATAAACACAGTTCTTAACGTCTCAAATGTTTCATTCATATTGAAATGGTAATAGACATCAGTAATTATTATAAACTCATAGTTTTATTGATTATGTTGTTTTATAGTCTTTTAATTTTTATTAGTACGTTGATCTAATTTTGATTTAATTGCTTGTTCTATGTTCAAATCAAAATCAGGATCACCAACTTTTGTAATAACTTGTCTTGGTTGTTGATTTCGTCTTTGTAAATATGCTTGCAAAGCTGATTGCTCATTCTTATGTTCTAAGAAATATTGTCTAAGTTCCTGATCTGACATTTTATCGTAATTAATCTCTGACATTAAATTATCTGTTCTTTCATCGGTACAAATGAGATGGATGGCTTGTAAGGCTCGATACGTTAAATAATAACAAATTCGATAAAGACCTTCTAGCTGTTGATGAGTTGGCATTTTTGCTTAAATTTCCCCTTTAATTTTCTTCTTTAAAATCTCTTCAACTTGAGCTTGAGACAGAGAAGCATCATACCAAACTGCTTCGGAATCAGGACTACGACGACTCATTAACAAATCTATAGCTTCTTGATCGTCCCGATGAGCTAAAACATAAGCTTTAAGCTCTTTTCTTGTCATTTTTTCAAAATTAGGTTTCATTAATAAACCTCCATGTTCCATTAGATGCAATTAAAATTTCAATGTCTTCACCTGCTAAAATATAAATCTCCCCAGAGCGATCATTAAAACGAAACAGGTGAATATCTAGATACTTATTAGATAAGTCTTGACATAGTATGACTGATTTAATTGATTGTTCAAAGGTGGGTAAAATAAGCTTGCCTCCATTGTACTATTTTAAATATTAAGGTGGACTCAAAAAAGTCCACCCTAAACTAACAATTAAACTTTCTCTCTCAACTTATCCAAAACACTGGGATCAACTACAGTAGACTTATCACCAACAATATCTTGATCGGCTGCTATTTGACGTAAGAAACGTCGTACAATTTTACCCGATCGCGTCTTAGGAAGTGCCTCAGCAAACTGAATAGTACCCGGACGGGCGATCGCACCTATCTCGGTAACAACGTGCTGCTTTAACTCCTTATTTAACTCTTCACTGGGACTGTAATGATTTTCCAGGGTAACAAAAGCGTAGATGTCTTCCCCTTTTACTTCATGGGGAACACCAACCACAGACGCTTCAGCAACCGCAGGATGAGATACTAAAGCAGACTCTAACTCCATCGATCCCAAACGGTGTCCAGAGACATTCATCACGTCATCTACCCGTCCCATAATCCAAAAATAGCCTTTTTCGTCCCTTCTCGCACTATCACCAGCGAAATAGACTGGTTTCCCGTCTACTTCAGGAATGGGGTCCCAGTAGGTCTTTTGGAAGCGTTCAGGGTCATTATAAACAGTACGTAACATACTAGGCCAAGGATGCTTAATAACCAAAAATCCCCCGGTATTATCGGCAACTGCATTACCCTCTTGATCCACCACATCCGCTATAATGCCAGGGAAAGGTCGGGTAGCTGATCCAGGTTTGGTGGGTGTTGCTCCGGGTAAAGGTGTGATCATTACCCCTCCTGTCTCTGTTTGCCACCAGGTATCTACTATAGGGCATTTTTCTCCACCAATAACGCGGTGATACCACATCCAAGCTTCGGGGTTGATGGGTTCTCCCACTGTTCCCAATAGACGCAAGGATGAGAGATCCCTTGCTTGTGGTAACTCTTCTCCCATTTTGATGAAAGCACGAATGGCAGTGGGTGCGGTATAAAAGATATTGACTCCGTATTTTTCCACTACATCCCAGAAACATCCAGGGTTAGAGGGACGGGGAACACCTTCGTACATCAAGGATGTGGCACCGTTGGACAAGGGACCATAGACAATATAACTGTGTCCTGTGATCCAACCTACATCGGCAGTACACCAGTAAACATCGTTGTCTTTGAGGTCAAAGATCCATTTTGTGGTCATATGGGTGTAAAGGTTATATCCGCCGGTGGTGTGGACAACTCCTTTGGGTTTCCCTGTACTGCCACTGGTGTAAAGGATGAATAAGGGATCTTCGCTATCCATTACTTCTGCATCGCACTTAGGGGAGGCATCTTTTTGTAGGTCGTGCCACCAATAATCTCTTCCCTCGCGCATGGAAACGTCTTGTTTGGTCCGTTGTACGACAATTACTTTTTGGACGCTAGAAGCCCCATTTTCTAGGGCTTTATCTACTTCTGATTTTAGGGGAACTATCTTATCTTTGCGAAAACCACCATCAGCAGTGACAACAACTTTAGCTTGTGCATCTTCTAGGCGATCGCGTAATGCTTCGGCACTGAAACCCCCAAAAATAACGCTATGGGGCGCACCTATTCTGGTACAGGCTAACATAGCGATCGCTGCTTCGGGAACCATAGGCATATAAATACCCACGCGATCGCCTTTTTGTACTCCCATGTCTTTCAAAACATTGGCAAACTGACAGACTTCTCGGTGCAGTTCCCCGTAGGTTAGGGTGCGAGAGTCTCCGGGTTCCCCTTCCCAGATAATGGCTGCTTTGTTGCGTCGCCAAGTGGTAAGATGGCGATCGAGGCAGTTATAGGACATATTGATTTTGCCGTTGACAAACCATTTGGCAAAGGGTGGTTTCCAGTCCAAAACTTGATCCCATTTTTGAAACCAATGTAATTCTTGTTCTGCTAATTCTGCCCAAAAGGTTTCGGGATCGCTTTTTGCTTTTTCGTATAGTTGCTCATAGTCTTGAAGACTTTTGATATGTGCGTTGTTAGAAAAGTCCTCAGCAGGAGGAAAGACTCGGTCTTCATGTAAGATCGATTCAACGGTGTTTTTTTCAGAGGATGCGACCATAATATAGACCTCGATAAAGGTTCCTGTAATCTTTATGATTATAAGTCGGAAGTGACGCTTATTAAGGGTTTCAACTGGTTTACAAAAATTTATAAATAAATTAACTTTTTTATCTCATTTTTGATATTAAACGGATAAAGAAGTCAATACTTACATCGATTATTTAATCTCAGCTTTATCTTAAAATTTCTCTTGATTTATGTTGACATCTTCCTTAAATTGTTCTGGATATAGCATTTCCCATACTCATGAGGTACACTGGGAGGAAACTATTTAATGCGA
>NZ_JARVCN010000037.1:0-14536 GCF_038442745.1 Crocosphaera sp. Alani8 | reverse complement strand
CGGTTTGATAAATCCCCCTCGTTTATAGTGCGGGGCTTCTCGGCGGTTAGCTAAGACGGCTAACATGGAACCAATTTGCGATCGCAAACGATGGATGTACATATCTAGGGCTAATTTCGCACGAAAATTATTTTCTTTAATGCCTTGTAATATGGCGCGAACATCGGCTGAAATTCCTGAAACTCCTTTTAGCCCTGATTCTTTGTTTAGTAAGGTATTTAGTTCATCGGGATCTAGAGAATATTCTCGTATTAAATACAGTAAAATAGCTGGATCTATAGAACCACTACGGGTTCCCATCATCAATCCTTCTAGGGGAGTAAATCCCATAGTTGTGTCTAAACTTTTGCCGTCTTTTATCGCTGTTAATGAGCAACCGTTACCGAGATGACAATTGATTAATTTTAGAGAAGATAAGGGTTGATTTAGTATTTCTGCTGTGCGTTTGGCGCAATATTGGTGGCTAATCCCATGAAATCCGTAACGACGGATTCCTTTTTCTACCCATGTAAAAGGTAAGGGATAGGCTGCATTTTCTAAGGGAATGGTTTGATGGAAAGCGGTGTCAAATACTGCTACTTGAGGTACATTTTTGAGGGCTTTTTCTATTGCTTCTATACCTTGAAGATGGGCTGGGTTATGATTGGGGGCGAGGGGTATTAGTTCGGCAATTTTAGCTTTAACTTCTGGGGTTATTTTGGTAGCTTCGGTATATGTTGTTCCTCCGTGAACTACTCTATGTCCTACTACGTCGATATCATTTAGTTGCTCAATTACTTTCGTTTCTCCTGTCAATAAAGTATCAAGTATTGTAGGAATTGCTTGTGATTTATCGGCAATATCTAAATTTATTTCTTGTTTAATATCATTGGCTTTTACTGTTAGTAACCCTCGGTTTTTAGCCACAGTCCAATCAATATCGGCTGTCCATAGAGGTTTTGGTGGATGTTTTGGTAGGGTGTTTTCTTCTATACTATAGAGGCAGGTTTTTTGACTGCTCGACCCTGCGTTGATCACTAGAATTTTCATGACTTTTTTTCATAAAATCACGCTTTTATGATAGCTCAAAAAATGCAGAAATTAACAAGCTACCTGAGTTTGATATAAGAAAATTTGGTAAATTAGCACTACTAAAGCTGACAGCTATTTTATCTTACCAAATCTATATTCTTAACACGCCCTGGAGGACTTGAACCCCCGACATCAGGTTTTGGAGACCTGCGTTCTACCAACTGAACTAAGAGCGCACGATAGAATACATAGTTGAAATCTATGTATGCCCATTTCTACATTATAGCGCAGTTTAATACTTTTTTGTAGGTAACTTGCGCTACTTTTAAAACTATTTTAAAGAGAACGATCAAAACGCTGACGAATTCTAGTAGCTTTCCCAACGCGGTTACGCAGGTAATAAAGCTTTGCTCTACGTACTTTACCACGACGAACTATCTTGATGTTGGCGACTCGAGGAGAATGCAAAAGGAAAACCCTTTCTACTCCTACCCCTTGGAAAATCTTACGCACAGTGATGGTTTCATTGATTCCACCGTTACGCATAGCAATAACGGTTCCTTCGTATGGTTGAACCCTCTCTTTGCCGCCTTCTCGAATGCGTACCCCGACTTTGACGGTGTCTCCAACATGGATCGTTGGTAAGTCTTTCTTCAAATATTCTGACTCTATATCTTTGATGATCTCTTGTACATTCATGGCTTTTGCAAAACTTCACAATTGACCATTGTAGCTTATTTTTTGAACTAAATCAAGTTTTTAAAATTCAATACCAGGTTGCGCTTTGACACCTTGCTCTTTGAAGGGGTGCTTAATTAATTTCATTTCTGTGACAAGATCGGCGATTTCTAGTAGTTTTGTTGGCGCACCTCTACCTGTAAGAATAACATGGGTCTGTTCTGGTTTATTTTCAAGAGCTTTAACTACGTTTTCTGCTGATAGATATCCTAATTTTAATGCAACATTAATTTCATCGAGTAACACTAATTGATAATCAAGGTTATTGATAAAAGAAATGGCCGTTTCCCAAGCTTGTTCTGCTTTTAAAATATCCCTGTCTCGATCTTGAGTTTCCCAGGTGAAACCCTCTCCCATTGCCAGAAAGTCTAGTTGACTTTCCCATTGACTCAAAACAGCTTTCTCTGCCGGTTCCCAAGCTCCTTTGATAAACTGAATAATAGCAACTTTAAATCCATGTCCCAGAGAACGGACGACCATTCCTAAAGCTGCAGTTGTTTTTCCCTTTCCGTTACCTGTGTTAACGATAATAAGACCTTTTTCTTTGGATGCTTCTGCAAGACGTTTTTCTTGAATTTCTTTCCGTCTTTGCATTTTCTGTTGATATTTTTCTGCAGAAAGATTAGTATCAATGGTCATGTTAATGAGGCTATAAATTTAGTGAATTAATTACTTACTAATTAAATTATACTATGTTTTATGTCGAAGTTAGATGGATTGAATTAACTTACCAAAAAGTTTGAATAGAATAGTCCAACTTTTGCAACATTTCTCTCAACAAAGGTAAGCTTAAACCAATAACATTACTATGACATCCTTCTATTTTTTCAATAAATAAACTGCCTTTTCCTTCTAGGGCAAAACTTCCAGCACATTTTAGAGGTTCTCCTGTTTTTACATAATCTTTAATGGTTTGGTCATCGATATTAGCAAAGTAGACTTTTGTAATACCACAAGATATTAAAGTTTTTTGTTGCTTTCCGTCTAAAAGTGCATGACCTGTGTAGAGTGTACCATAGTTATTTCTCATAGTTTGCCAACGAGCGATCGCTTCTGCTTGGGAGTTGGGTTTTCCATGAATTTGACCATCGATAGCTAAAACAGAATCACAACCTAATACTAAAGAATTTTCGTATTGTTGAGCCACTATTTCTGCTTTGCATTGTGCTAGGATTTGAACCAATTTAAGAGGATTGGTTTCTGTTATTTGAGATTCATCAAAATTGCTAGAACAAACAATTGGATTGATTCCTACACTTTTAAGAAGTTTAAGACGGGCAGAGGAAGCAGACGCAAGTACAAAAGGAGGAGAATTTTTCATTTGTATGCTGTTTTAAATTGACTCAAACAAACAGAAAAGATGTTGCTATACTTGTTTTTTTTTTACATTGATTATCTTAGATAAGACGCTAATCAAAGCTAAATTCTTACTCTAACAACATCCCTAATTTACTAGTGTTTATAATAGAGAAAACTTAATATACTGAAAAAGAATTAACCGTAGTTTTAAACAAATTTTCAACTTTAGACCAACGATTTTGTAGTGTGGATAAATTAAAAGTAAAAAGTTTACCACGACTTACAGCAATGCTTGCAAGATTATGTCGTTTTGTTTGATTTGGTAAAGTCACTTCGTATTCTAAATTATAGTAAGTTTTGCCTTCTACTTCCCGAGATTCAGCATCAATCAAGTCTACCGTACGACCATTTTCTGCTTTATTATTCATCTGTTTTAATAGGTAATAACCTACTTCTGTTGGAGTTCCTAAAGAGGTTAAGGTTTTTTCTTTATCTACATCGCTGATAATGACGGTTAAGTTCTCACTCTCTTCGATCAAGTCTCTAAAAATTACATCAACTCCTTGAGAAGATTGTTTAACATCTACCCCAACCCAACCGCTAGGATAAAGAAATTGATAACCATCACCAGCATCCACATAGCTTTGCAAACCGCTTACACCTACGGAGCAACTAATTAAGGTTAAACTTATTAATGTAAGGATAAAGATTCTTTGGGACTTAAACATAGATTTTTCATAATTTGGTCGTTTATATTGTCTCATTGTAGGGGTAATTTTGTCATCTTTATTTTTATAATTGATTATAACCAATCAATTTGTTGGGCTTTTTCTGATAATTTTGCTGTTTTTTGTCCTTGACTTCTATGGTAAAAATTGTGTAAATCGATGGGCATTTTTATCAAGTCAATCATGTTTCTTTTCCCTTGGAGTATTTTAATGCTATTGATGGGTATTTCTTTTAATATCCAACGTCCCAAGCGATAAATTGCTTCTTTTGTAGTGAAATCTCGCATCAAATCTACATTATACAATTCGTGTAGGTAAAGATTAGAACGACCATACCTTTGCCATTGACTTCTTAGTTCTTTGAAGTTGGAACGATGGCGATGACGAATAATAGCAGTAGGTGAAAAGGTTAATTTGTAGTTTGTTTGTTGCTGAATTCTCCAGCAAATATCTGCGTCTCCTCCTGTGGTTAAATAGGGACGGAATAAACCAATTTCCTTAAAAATTATGCTTCTAATTCCTAAGTTTGCTGTTTGTCCGTAGGGTAAAAAGGGATGTTCTAGTAGAAATTTTTGAGATAATATATTATTTTTTTCAGCATATTTTTCTAAAAAACTATTTCCAGGTAATGCTTCAATTTCTCCTACAACAATGCCTATTTTTTCATCAATAAATGGCTTAACTAAATCTTCGAGCCAGTGATCTAATGGCCGACAATCAGCATCGGTAAATGCTAAAATTTCTCCTGTTGCTTGACGAATTCCTTGGTTACGAGCGGCATAAGAACTTTGAATCTTGTTCTCGTTTAATTCTTGTAGCCTAATCCCTACTTTTTCGGCTTCAAGGATTGCTTTACTGAGAATTGTAGAGGTATTGTCTTGACTATTATTATTTACTAATAAGTATTCAACTCTATCCTTTGGATAGGTTTGATTTCGTAGGCAATTGATTAACTCGGGTAAATCTTCCTGCCCATTATAAATAGGAACTATCACAGATACTTGAGGAAAAAAATGCTCACTTTTGGTAGTCATAGTTTTTGATTTTATTAATAATAAAGTGTGACTAACTTGATTAAAAATTGATGATAATTTTTATAAAAATTTTATTGTGCTAGTCTCTGTTTTAAAATAAACTCAGAGATAGCTAAATCCACAGGAGTAGTTACTTTTAAATTAGTTTCTTCCCCTTCCACAATTTTGACTGGTAATTGACATTTCTCAAATAAAGCGGCATCATCGGTTACATGCCAACCCATTCTGTAACCCTTTTCGTGGCATTCTCTTAATAGATTGAGATCAAATCCTTGGGGGGTTTGTGCAGCCCATAAATTAGAACGGTTAGGAGTATCTTGAATAAATTGATCTCCATCAACAATTTTGATAGTATCTTTAACGGGAATAGCAGCAATTAGTCCTTTACAGGTTAAAAGTTCTCTAGCACATCTATCGAATAAACTGGGAGTTACTAAACACCTTGCACCATCGTGAATTAGGACGTTTTTCGCAGCTTCTGGTAATGCTTGTAAACCATTATAAACAGACTCCTGACGAGTTTCTCCTCCTTGAATTAATTGAACTGTTTTATTAATGGAAATAGACTCTAAGATGTTCTTAAATTCGGGAAAATCATAAGGTTGCCCAATAATACCAATCCAATTTATTTCTTGGGATGCTTGTGCAGCTATCAACGTCCAACTTAATAGGGGTTTATCTAAAAGAGTGAGTAGTAGTTTATTGCGATCGCTTCCCATTCTTTTCCCCATTCCTGCTGCTGGAATTAATAAGTACATAATTTTTATAAATCATAACTAGCTTATTACATACTACCAGAATATTAACATTAAAAAGAATTAATTAAGGATTTTAGCTAATAAGATTACAACAAAGTTGAAAGTAACTAAGGGTTGTGTATGAAAAAAGTAAAAACTCTTATATCTAAAAGAACTATAGCTATTTTAAAACCTTGATAAGTGACTATCAATGAGTAGGAATTAAACAAGTTTCTTTATTGGTTTCTTAATGGTGGTTATCAGAATTAATCAGGTCATTATCTTTTAATTGTTGTAATTGTTCTCTTAAAGATAAGGGTTGATAACCTAATCTAGACGCTTTTGAACTATCTAAAGAAGTATCTGGCGATCGCGGGGCAGCCATTGGTACGTCTTTCTGTAAACAAGGAGTAATTAAATCTTGAGAAAAATCAAATATTTCTGCCATTAAATTCCCAAATTCATAGCGAGAAATTCTCTGTTTTCCTCCTAAATGTATTATCTCTCCTTCCCCTTTTTCTAGTGCTAATAATAACCCTTCAGTTGCGATTAAAGCACTAACAGGGGTTCGATATTCATCTGTAAATAAACTTAATTTTTTTCCCTGCCTAAAGGTAGTTAAAAAGAACTGAATAAAACTAGCTGCAAAGGGAGAAGGAAGACCAAACATTAATGGCATTCTACAGATAACAGTTTTGGGATAAATAGCTAACATTTTCTGTTCTGCTTCCACTTTTTGTTCTCCATAATAGCTAATAGGAGAAACGGGATCACTCTCTTTATAAGGAGAATCTAAACCATTGAAAACTAAATCAGTAGACGTAAAAACACAGGGAAGATCCCTATCAGCACATAATTTAGCAATATTTATAGAAGCAGTAACATTGATTTTGTAAGCAGTTTCTGGATTATTTTGACAGTAATTAGGTTTCGACGCTGCAGCTAGATGAAGCACTGCATCGGGTTTTATTTGCTGAAATATTTTCTGTAATGCTTCAATATCCGTAATATCAACTTTAAATAAAGTAACGTTATCTATGTTTACTTTATGTGTGTAATAAGTGCCATAAATCTCCCAGTTTGCTTGAGTGTAACGACAAATATTATAACCTAGAAATCCACTCGCCCCTGTAAGTAACAGTTTTTTCATCTTATTTGTTTAATTACTAATTAACCTTTCCATCGAATCAATAATTGTATAATCTGATCTATCTATTTTCTCATTTCTTTGTAATAAAAAAGCGTTGATACCAGCAGATTTTGCTCCCTGATAATCTTCTTTTTTACTATCCCCAATATGCCAAGTTTCTTCAGGTTGACAATTGTGCTTTTCTAGAGCTTCAATAAATATGTCAGAGTTTGGTTTTGCTATTCCGGTAGTGGAGGAAATAGTAATAGTCTGAAAAAAGCTAGTTAAACCAAAAATATCCAGTACCTCATAAATTCTGCTGTCAAAATTTGAGATAATTCCTAATGCTATGCTTTGTTTTTGCCAATATTGCAAAGCAGGAAAAACATCGTCATAAAGAAACCAAGGATGAGGGGAGGCAAAGTAATCATAAAGTTGCTGAAAAAAGCTATCGAAATCACGAAATTTATCTATGACTTTTGCTTCCTTATAGGTATCATAAGCAACCTGATACCACCACTGATATTCTAAGTCTGAAACCTCCATTACGTCCACCTTTGGGAAAGCTAGGGGTGGTGCTTTTTTAAATTGTTGATAAAACAATGTTTCTAGAAGAGAAGCATCGCAATTTACCCCAACCTGAGAAGCTAGATAACTATACACTTCTCCCACGCTTCCCTTAACACCAAATAGGGTGCCAACAGCATCTAAAAAAATTACTTTTGGTTGTTTCATAAAGCCTCTATCATTGCTGGACTATTTGACAGTTATAAAAATAATTCCGTTAATGGTTTTGTTATCCAATTAATTCCTACATTTATTTGATGCTTAAGAGTTGGCAAACGATACAAATAAATTAATCTTCTGGCAATGTAACCTAGAGAACCATCTAGATTAATTCCTAACCCTGATAAAGTGGCATTATCTATTCCCAGTGCCATCATTTCTCCTAAAGGTTGATAAGCAAAAGGTAACAGTGGACGAGAGGTAATAGAAGCCCAAATATTCCAAGCACAATAATCAGCTTGTTGAAAAGCTGTTTGCGCTGTTGCAGGAATTAACTGCTCCGATTCGTCGTAACAAGCGGCTAAATCACCAATGGCGAAAATTTCAGGATGCTCAATAACTTGTAATTCAGGTGTTATTTTTAACAGTCCTTTGGTAGTTTTTTCCAGGGACAAATTTTCGATCATATCTATAACTTTTGTTCCCACAGTCCACAGTACCAAGTCGACAGGAATAGTATCAATTTTTCCTTTATAAGATAGAGAAATACTATCAGAACCAACTTGGGTTACTTCTGTTTCAAGATCGATGAAAACCTTTCTAGATTCTAGAGCATTTTCAGCAACTTCTCGGTTAAATTCGGGGGAATTTTTGAGTATTTTTTCTCCCCTTTCCACTAATCTAATTCGTCCCCCATTCCCCAAACGATCTGCTAATTTACAAGCTAATTCTACACCGCTATATCCACCACCGACGATAGCAATACGTATTTTTTCTGCTTCTTTTTCTTCTAACAATCGCAATCTTTCTTTAATACGATAAGCGTCTTCTATGGTACGAAAAGGAATGGCATAATCTTTGACTCCACTGAAATCGTCTAAAGGAGTTTTTCCTCCCATTGCTAACACTAAACGATCGTAATGTAGGCTATTATGATTGTCTAATTGTAGTTGTTGATTTTCCGTATCAATCCCAGTCACACAACCCTGATGAAAGCGAATGGAGGTATCTGCTAAAAGTTCCTCATAAGGGGGAGCTATTTCCCAAGTTTGCATCTCTTCAGTAATTAATTCATAGAGAAGAGGAGTAAATAAGAAGCGATCGCTTTTATCGATTAAGATAACTTCAGGGGTTTGCTCCTCTTCCCAAGTAAACTGGGTGAGACGTAAAGCGGTGTATAATCCTCCAAACCCTCCTCCGACAATGCAAATACGTAATGGTTGTTCACTCATATAATTAGCGTAATAATACGGTTCATAATATATCTTAACATTTTCGAGAATCAATGATTAATATTTCAAGGTAAATAGCAAAAAAAGAGGAACAAAATAATTTATTCCCCCAAAATATTGATTGTAGATTATCTAGAGATTCTCTAATTAATTAAGCACTTATGTGATCATTCTCGTTAGGTTCACGGGGTTGAATAACACCAAAACCACCATGATTTCTCATATAAATAACATTAATTTCTTCTGTTTCTTGGTTAAGAAACATATAGAAATCATGGTCTACTAATTCTAATTGATGTTTTGCTTCTTCAATAGACATTGCCGGCATAGCAAAATATTTCATGCGAATCACTTCTGGGGGTAATTCAGCCTCGCGATCGCCAATTAAATCCCCTGATACTTCTTGTTCTGGCAAAACTTCTGGTATCTTGACAGAAGATTCAGGTTTATGATTATTAATTTTCTCTTTATACTTACGAAGCTGACGGGCAATTTTATCGGAAACTAAATCAATACTTGCATAGAGATTTTCGCTGCCTTCTTGTGCGCGAATTACAGTACCGTTAGCATAAACGGTGACTTCTGCTTTATGCTTATCAGTAATACGGGCGTTTTTAGCAACGGATAAGTGAACATCAACTTTCGTCGTTAAAGTTTGATAATGTTTCACTGCTTTTTCTAGTTTTTGTGTGACGTAATCATTAATTGATTCGGTTACATCAACATTATTGCCTTGAATTAAAAGCTTCATACTCAATACTCCATTTCTTGTTTCATTGTTGTAGAATTAAAAGCGAAAACTGGGGATAATTTCAATTCTTTTAGACAAAATCTACCGATTTTTATCATTCTATTAATTCAATAACAATGTGGTAGGATATCTGCGTTGATTCATAAATACTTTGACCTCTTTTCAACTCTCCTAATCGGGTTTAATCGATTGCTTAATTTCCCCTAGATTGATATGTTCTGATGGTATGAGGGGGAGAGTTTAATACTAGCTTAAATGTTTTTCCTCCTCTTCCTGACATCAGTTCCCAATTTTTACCATGAGGAATTTGTTTAGTTAGGTTAACTAGGGAAAAAATTCGAGAGAGAAACCTCTTTTTGGTGGCGTTTCTTTCAATTCCTTTCTCCGACATAAACTTTGTATACTTATAGAATAGCACTTGGTATTCTTCTCAACATAGGTCTTTGTTTTCTTTTTATGTTCCTTTGCATCTCTTTATATTTCTTAAACAATTAGTCTCACAACTTTGTTAATAGTTATGTCAACTTCAACCTCATTGCAACCTAGACGATGTAAACTAAAAAATTTAGGGATGATTTCTTACGAAGCTGCTTGGGAAATGCAGCGATCGCTGGTGAAACAAAGAATAGAGAATCCTCTCTTGGAAGACACCCTAATATTATTAGAACATCCCCCTGTTTACACTTTAGGCACAGGCTCTAATACACAGTTTATCAAATTTGACCCCAAACAGAGTGTGGTTCCAGTTTATCGTACAGAAAGGGGTGGAGAAGTTACCTATCATTGTCCAGGTCAATTAGTAGGTTATCCTATTCTTAATTTACGTTACTATCAAAGGGATTTACACTGGTATTTAAGACAAATTGAAGAGGTAATTATCGAAGTTTTAAACTATTATCAGTTGCCAGGGGAAAGAATACCAGGTTTAACAGGGGTTTGGGTTAATAATTGTAAGGTAGCTGCCATTGGAATCAAAGTTAAACGTTGGATTACTATGCACGGATTTTCTATTAATGTTTGTCCCGATTTACAAGGTTTTCAGCATATTATTCCTTGTGGTATTAAAGATAAATCTGTGGGAAGTTTACAGCAATTTATCCCTGAAATAAGCTTAGAAGAAATACAAACAAGAGTTATTGATTCCTTTGCTAAACATTTTTGTGTAGAATATGTTTAAAAAGTTTAATGTCTATAAACTAGGCTTTAATATAGCTTTTTCGGACTCATGAGGTACACCTCAAGTGCTGCCTCCTGCCCCCTTCCTCCTGCCTCAAAGTGATAACCTCTGTATCTCAGAAGTATGAGAAATGCTATAGATCAAAATTTGCTATTATGATAAAAAGAATATATTTGATTAGTAATAGAAAGGAGAAAAGATGATACAACCAAAAACATCACCAAGTCATCAATTGTACGAGCAAGATTATCAACTGTGGTTAGAAACTACTTTGGAACAACTTCGTAATTGTCGTTACTCTGAGATAGATTGGGGAAATTTATTAGAGGAAATTGAGGGAATGACCAGAAGTGATAAACGTGCGTTAAAAAGTCTATTAACCCGTTTATTTGAGCATTTTTTAAAGTTGGCTTATTGGGACTCAGAAATAGAATACAATCAAGCAGGATGGAAAGGTGAAATTCAAAATTTTCGAGTTCAAATCAAAGACTTATTAGAAGATAGTCCTAGTCTCAAACCTTATTTAAGGGAAATTATTGACAAAGCTTATGGAGATGCTGTTAAAATTACTAGCCGAAAAATGGAGGTTTCTTCTAATGTTTTCCCAGAAATTTCTATAGCTAACTTAGAGCAGGTTTTAGACGACGATTGGTTGCCTACTAAAAATTAGTTTTTTAGCGATCGCCTAGGACTTAACATTAGATCAATTATTCTTGTATAATAAAGTAGAATAAAAACTAACCATCATTACCTATTCACTATAAATTAACTTATGCGACCAACTCCTATCCCACCACAACCCGGTCAAGAATCTGTTTGGGACTATCCTCGTCCTGCTATTTTACAAGATACTGATAAACATCTTAAAGTAATTTGTAATGGTATTATTTTAGCAGAAACCAGCAAGGGAAAAAGGGTCTTAGAAACCAGTCATCCTCCTACCTATTATTTTCCGCCAGAAGATGTCAAATTAGAATATTTTACTGAAACTTCTAGACAAATTGCTTGTGAATGGAAAGGACGTTATCTTTATTATGATATTAAGATAGAAGATAAATATATTCAATACGGATCTTGGCGGTATTTTCAACCCACACCTGACTTTGTTTCCATTCAAACTTACTACGCTTTTATCCCTGCTTTAATGGATGCTTGTTATGTTAATGATGAGTTAGCAACACCCCAGTCAGGAGATTTTTATGGGGGATGGATTACTAAAGATATTGTTGGTCCATTTAAAGGGGGTCCAGGAACTTGGGGATGGTAATTTAACCAGATAAATAAGACAAAAATAATGAACATTCAGATCATAAAAATAGATGGTTTTACTATTCATGAACATCATCTAGATATTAGTTATAGTGCCGATAATTTTTCATTTTCTACCAAGATTTTTTATCATGAGGTATCTTTTTCTAGATTAATTAATAAATACTCTCAACCATTAGTTAATCGAATTGTTGCTCATATCTCCCTATTTGAAGGGATGAAATTATGCTCTCTATTTCCCAGATATTATGATATTTCTGCCATAGCTGAATATATAGAAAAAGCAGTTTTAGACTTATTTGTCGATATATATCAAGGGGTTTTTGGGCAACATTGGTACGAAAATAATGTAACAGATTACCAACAACCAGAGATTATTGGATCAGAAAAGTTAGGAGTTAGCCAACTAGGGAAAATTTTAGGAAATAATGATACTATTTTAGCTGGTTGTGGAGGGGGAAAAGACAGCATTGTTGCCATGAAACTATTAGAAGAAAGTAAACTTTCTTTCGCCTCGATGCAATACTCTCATAGTGTTTATGGAAAAGCAGATTTACAACACAATTTAATCAGCCAAGTTTTAGACTATGCTTCTCCTATAGAACAACACAAAATCTCGATTTATGATGACTTTGTTGACTTCCCATTCTTTGATTTATACTTCCCCCAAAACTCAGGAATTATTGCTCCCGAAACTCCCGTTTCCATTTTTGAATCCTTGATTTTAATGTTAGATAAAGGTTATCATTACCTATGCCTTGCTCACGAAAAAAGTGCTAATACAGGTAACTTATTTTGGGAAGAAATCCATAGAGAAGTAAACCATCAATGGGGAAAAAGTTTAGCGGCAGAAACCCTGTTAAATAACTTTATTCGTGACCACCTTTTATCTAACTTTAAATATTTTAGTATTTTGCAACCTATTTATGATTATCGTATTTTTAATCACTTAAGTAGCTATCCAGAAGTATTATCCAAAATCCATTCTTGCAACATTCAAAAACCTTGGTGTAAAAAATGTCCTAAATGTGCCTATGTATGGTTAGGTTTGATGGCCTTTTTTGAACCAAAACTTGTTGACCAAGTATTTCAGAAAAACTTGTTTAACGACGATGACTTAATCCCTACTTTTGAAGAAATGCTAGGATTATCCGTACACACACCTTTTGAATGTATTGGAGAGATCGATGAAAGTCGCTTAATGATGAAAAAATGTCTAGAAAAAGGCTTATCAGGCAAAGTTATAGATATCTTTCAAGAAAAAATACTCACAAATTCTTCCATTGATTGGGAGAAAATCGAGCATAAATACAACAATATCTACACCGAAGATCACGCTATACCGGAAGGAATATTTAACTCCATTAAAGACAAACTTTAAAGAGAATCTTCCTTTAACCAAGTAGCAAACTTTTCGGTAAAATTGCCCTCGAAAATAGCCTTGCGAATGCGTTGAGTAAACCTCACCAATTCCGTTACATTGTGTATAGATAAGAGAATGTAACCGAGCATTTCCTGCGATCGCACCAAATGATTCAAATAAGCACGAGAAAAGTTCCTACAGGTGTAACAGGGGCATTCTGGGTCTAAAGGACTAAAATCCTCTCTAAATCGGGCATTTTTTAGGTTCCAGCGTTCTCCTGCTACTAATGCTGTCCCATGACGACCAAAACGAGTAGGAATGACACAGTCAAATAAATCGATTCCAGAAGCGATCGCCATGACCATTTCCTTGTAGGTTCCCACCCCCATCAAATAACGGGGTTTGGACTCCGGCAACAAGGGAGTGGTAAATTTAACGATATCGCGCACCAAAGCAGGTTCCTCCCCCACACTCACCCCACCGATAGCATATCCAGGTAAATCTAGGGGAACTAAAGCCGATACAGCATCCGATCGCAACTTAGGATAGGTTCCCCCTTGAACGATACCAAATAACGCCTGATCTTGGGGTCTTCGATGGGCTTTAATGCACCTTTCCAACCAGCGATATGTGCGATCCGTTGCAGCCGCCACAGCGTCATATTCAGCGTCTCCTGGGGGGCATTCATCAAAGGCCATGATCACGTCTGCACCCAAAGCATTTTGGATATGGATGGATCTTTCAGGGGTCAACTCGATGATGCTACCATCCCGAGGAGAACGGAAAGTAACACCGATTTCTCTAATTTTTCGCATTTCGCTGAGGCTAAACACTTGAAAGCCACCGGAATCGGTCAAAATTGGACCATCCCAACCCATAAAGCGATGCAGCCCTCCCGCTGCTTCGACAATCTTTTCCCCTGGTTGTAAATGAAGGTGATAGGTGTTGGCTAAAACCATTTGTGCGCCAGTGGTTTGCAGTTGTGCAGGGGTTAACCCTTTCACTGTTGCTAGGGTTCCCACAGGCATAAATCTGGGGGTTTCTACGATTCCGTGAGGGGTTGACCAGGTTCCAGCCCTAGCTTGACTGTGGGGGCATTTTTTTTGTAATTGAAAAGAAAAGACCATATTTCAGTTATCAGTTACGGATTATCAATTATTTGCACTTTATCTCCAACTTTTAAGCAAGTTTCTTGTTGTAAGTTTATCACTTTTGTGTTAACACTGACTCGATAAAAATGATTAAATTGACTGGAATTTACCCAACTTGGGAGGGTTTCTTTTCTTTTTTCTGGTTCTAACGGTTTTAGTTGAAATATTTATGTAGTGTTACGGTAGCCGTT
>NZ_JARVCN010000036.1:0-14567 GCF_038442745.1 Crocosphaera sp. Alani8 | reverse complement strand
TATCTAGCTGAAGAAGAGAACTAACTCGGTCTCTCTTTCAAAATGAGAATTGCTGTGTGTTAGCTGAATAGTTATCAAATAAAAACCACCCTAAAAATAGGGTGGAGGAGGTCATCTGGTACATCTGAGGAGGAAATCTCGATGCGGGAAAACTTGAATTCTTGCTGTTCTTAATATCCCATGATTGTTTGGGGGATATCTTCATCTAGTTGGGTGAACTAACAAGGTTTTTTGAGAGGATTTCTCGGTTTTGTGATGAAATCTTGACGAGAATTAAGCCTCTTCTTCTGCGGTGACACTATCACTAATAAAAGGGTTAGATAGAGGAGTTTCTAAGATGTGGTTGAAGAGAAAACCTGTCCCCATCAAGAAACCAAAAATAACAACGGTATCAAAAGCCATTCGAGTCATTCGCTTGATAGACATGGTGCCACACTCCTACAAAACCTATTCGTGTTTGTGTCCGCTACACCTATTACATTACCTCCTAGGGGTGGGTGATTACTTCATCCATTTTAGGGGTTATGGCTCACCTGAATGGGTGATATGTTAAGCCTCTAATAGCACTTTTCTTATGCATAAATTACAAACTCAAAGAAAAATAGTCCCCACACTTCCCACCCCTCCCTGTTACTGAGCGAAGTCGAAGTACACTCCCCACCCTCACTGTTACTGAGCGAAGTCGAAGTAAACCGAGATTTTGATACACTCAATTGAAAACTGCTATAAACTGCTCCCTGCTCCCCTGCAATCTTAACTAGGATATTTGTAATCTACTTAGTATCGCATCCCTCGAAGTCAATAGTATTGCTGGATAGGCTAGGGTAAGGACACAGTATAATAAGGTCAAAAAGAAAAAAAGGATAGGTTAAGCATCTTTTTTAGCTGGTCAATAGACAAAAACAATCATATACTGATTACCAACAACCATTAACAACACTTTAAAATCAAAATGGAACAACGCGGCGTAACAGTTTGGCTCACTGGATTAAGTGGAGCAGGAAAAACCACTATTACTTGTGCTTTAGAACAAAAGCTTAGAGAAGCAGGTTATCCCATAGAAGTATTAGACGGAGATGTTGTTAGAACAAACTTAACCAAAGGGTTAGGTTTCTCTAAAGAAGATCGCGACACCAATATTCGCCGTATCGGTTTTGTCTGTCAGTTACTCACCCGTCACGGTGCGATCGTTTTAGTTTCTGCTATCTCTCCTTATCGTGAGATTCGCGAGGAAGTCAGAGGTAAAATAGGAGACTTTGTAGAAGTTTTCGTTAATGCACCTTTAAATGTTTGCGAAGATCGCGATGTTAAGGGACTATATAAGCGGGCGCGCTCCGGCGAAATTAAGTCTTTCACTGGTATTGATGATCCTTATGAACCCCCTCTAAACCCTGAAGTTGAATGTCGCACCGATCTCGAAACTTTAGAGGAAAGTGTTAATAAGGTTTGGCAAAAACTCGAAGAAATGGGTTATTTAGCTAAGCCTGTTGCCGTCTAGGTGATGGTTTTAAGGACAGTTTATACTATTTTAGTGCGTATTTCTTGCTGTGTGTAAGATGATCAAAGTACAAAACAAATTTTGTTAAACACCTACGGAGGAAGGCATCAGCCTTCCTTTTTTATGCTCAATTTCTTACAGCAGTTTTCGACTTCTTAGTTTGAGGTATTCTCTAGCCATTTTAAGGAGGTGCTTGTAAAATTGATTAAGAGGGCTGATTAATTAAGGCTTTCAGCGATCGCTGTGAACTAACCTTTGATGCCGTAAGGCGTTGATCACTATTTGAAGCAGGACAACACCCATTTGAAATCAAAGATGTGAACTAACCTTTGATGCCGTAAGGCGTTGATCACTCTGTTGCCGAAGTGGCTCCCACTTCGGGCGGTATTGTGAACTAACCTTTGATGCCGTAAGGCGTTGATCACCTCAAACAGAAGATGCCAAGATTAATTACCATAGATAAAATCGAATTAAAACAAAATGATTAGATTAAAATCTTGGCAGTGGTTTGTACTAGGAAGTCCTTTAATTATTATTGTTGGTTTCTTCGTTATTGCAACGGGATTACAAATTCATCAATGGGGAATTAATTGGATTTGGGGTATTTTTATCTTAATTTTACTCGGATGGCGTTGGTTATTGGTCAAATGGACTAAACCTGTAGAAGCACAAATCGAAACTTTAATTGCTGAGGTTTCCCAGGAAGTAGATTATCAACAAAACCAAATCCCCACCACCATCGAAGGTGAAGAAACCATAAGTAAAATAGAGACAATTCTGAACAATATTGTCCAAGAAACCCGTAGTGATCGCCCTTTTTGGGAAGATTGGGCAACCTTTTGGCAGAGGTGTCAGGATTTGGTTACGGCGATCGCTCAAATCTATCACCCAGAAATTAAATATCCTCTGCTGAATATCTACATCCCTCAAGGGTATGGACTGATTCGCGGAACGGTAGATGATCTCGATCGCTGGATGCAAAAATTATCCCCTGTTCTCAATCAAGTTAGCATTGGTCAAGCTTACCAAGCTTATGAAGTTTACCAAAAATTAGAACCCAACGCCCGCAAATTATTGCGTGTCTGGAACTGGGGTCAATGGATACTCAACCCTGCAGTAGCTTTAGCCAAAAAAACCACTTCAAAATCAACAAAAGAAGCCAATGAACAGTTATTGGTTAATTTAGGTCAAACTTTCCGAGAAACTGCCCTAAAAATCCTCGCCCAACAAGCGATCGCCCTTTACAGTAGCGACAATCTTCCCCTTTCAGATACTTTATCGGTTAAGGAAAAAACTCCTCCTCTTGCCAAAACCGAAACCCTACGAGAAATCATTGCTAAGGCCGAACCCATCAAACAAATAGAAGCTAAACCGGTCAATATTTTGCTGGTAGGACGAACAGGTGCGGGAAAAAGTAGTCTCATCAACACTTTATTTAAAGCAGAACGCGCCGCAACAGATATTTTGCCCAATACGGATGATTTTACCGCTTATCACTGGAGCAGCGTTACGGGGGAAGGGTTAACTCTTTGGGACACCCCTGGATATGAGCAGATTAATCGCCCTCAGTTTCGAGAACAGGTCTTAAGTTTTTGTAAAAAAGCGGATTTATTGTTATTGGTAACTCCTGCTCTCGATCCCTCCTTAGAGATAGATGTGAAGTTTATAGAGGCCGTTAGAGATGAGATTACTAATTTACCCGTGATTGCGATCGTCACCCAGATCGATCGCTTACGTCCAATGAGAGAGTGGCAACCTCCCTATGATTGGCAACAGGGAACATTACCAAAAGAAATAAGTATTCGAGAGGCCATAGCTTACCGTTTGGAGGTATTCGGGGAGGAATGCGACTTTATTTTACCGGTTGTTACGGGTGATCAAACAGTTGGTCGAGAGAGTTGGGGAATTGATACGTTAACTAATACTTTATTGGAGTCTATTGAACCGTCAAAACAATTGAGACTAGCTCGTTTTTTGCAACAACAAGAAGCTCGATCAGTTGCTGGTGCTAAAATTATTGAAAGTTGTATTTTAAGACTCAGTACAACGGAAGGACTTACTGCTTTATTAAAAAGTCCTGTCTTACAGTTTATTTCTACTTTAAGCACCGGTTCTCCTGGATTGGCTTATGTTTTAGCGGAGCAAATTCCAGTGGAACAGTTACCTCTTGTTATTGGTAAGTTACAAATAGCTTACGATCTTTTCTATTTATTTGAATCAGAGGGACAAACGCAAAAGTTTGATTTATTATCTTTGTGGCCATTATTATTAGATACCTCGGGTTCTAGTCGGGAAAATGCTTGGGCTTTTGGTCGTGCTTTTGTGGAGTTTTTAGCCCAAAATTTGACCCTTGAACAGTTAAAAAGAAGGTTCAAGCAATATTTATAAAATTTCTAAAAATTCTCTTAAGCTTTGTATTGGCTTGTTCGGGCTATTAATTATCATAGTATCATATTTATAATGTCTGATTTTCAAAAATTTTAGGAGTATCTTTATTATGAAAAGATGGGTTTCTATACTATTAACAAGTGCAATTATTGCGGTTTCTAAAACAGCGATCGCTGTTCCTGGGGTAGATCCTTTGTCTGTAGCTAAACAAGACAATGAAGAACAAATAACACAAGAAATTCAAGTTGCTTTTCCTGATTTTGCAGTTGTTTCTTTGAAGTCAGGAGATACAGTTACAGGAAACTTTATTGACTTAAATGAACTGAGTTTAATTATTAGCTTTAGGGATTATGTTGCGGGCATTCCTTTGGCTGAAATTGAATCTATCGAGTTCAAGGATAAAGTGTTGATTCCTATGAATGAAAATGTTATCTGTCAACAAACAAATAATAGTTGTCGTCGAGTACCTTTGGCTAAAAATCAAGATCAAGAACCAACAATCTTAAAAGATATTCCTTTTGCTAACCTCAGCCTATTTCGAGGTTCAAAGACAGCCTTATTAACCATTCCCGAACAGTCAAAAGAAGAAGAAGAAGATAACACTAATGAGTTTTCTGATAAAGATATTCACATCATCAATACTCTAGAAATGGAAGAATCAGGAGAAGTAATAAACCTTACCTTAACTTCTGCAGAGCGTTAATAAAAAAAATACTCCTTTTCATTTTAGCTGAAATTTGCGACAATAGGAAAGTATAAGTTATCAATTAACTCCCATGCAGTCCGTTGATGTTACCACCTTAACCGCAATTTGTCATGATCTACAAAGCCATTGGATACCTGCTAGGGTTGAACAGGTTTATCAACGGGATACCTACACTATTTCTATGGCTTTACGCACCTTAAAAAAACGTAGTTGGTTAACTGTTTGTTGGCATCCTCAAGCTGCTAGATTGTGTATAGGTGATCCACCTCCCAGAATTCCCGATACTTTCACTTTTAGCGATCAATTACGTCATCAATTAAACGGGTTTGCTCTCACTGCACTGGAGATGATTTCTCCTTGGGAAAGGGTTGTTAATTTACAGTTTGCTAAACGTCCAGGTGATGCACCAGTGTGGCACCTTTTTGTAGAAATCATGGGCAAATATAGTAACGTTATTTTAACTGATAGTAAACGGCAAATCGTTACAGTTGCTCATCAAGTCAATGCTAGTCAGTCCACAGTTAGAACAGTACAAACAGGGCAAAACTATGAGCTTCCACCCACCTTAACGGGGACATTTCCAAAGTTAGAAGAAGAGCAACAAAGATGGCAAGAAAGAGTTAGTTTAATTCCTGGTGCTATCAAAAAACAGCTATTAAATAGTTATCGAGGTTTGAGTCCTGCTGTTGCTTCTTCCATGATTAAAGAAGCTGGTTTAAAACCTCAACAATCTACAGAAAATTTAATGGAAAAAGATTGGAAAAGGTTATACGAACTCTGGCAAATGTGGTTACATAGCTTTGAAAGTAAAAAATTTATATCAGCATATACAGAGGATGGATATACTGTTTTAGGGTGGGGAATAGTTGAAAAAAATAATAATATTCAAACTTTAATAAATGATTACTATACGAAGAAAATAAACCAAGAAAAATTTAAACAATTAAAGCATCAACTACAACAAAAGATAAAATCTTATCTAAAGAAACTGTACAGCAAAGCTAATAATTTTCAGCAAAAAATGGAACAATCTTCTTCTGCGGACGAATACCGTCAAAGGGGAGATTTATTAATGGCTCATTCTCACCTTTGGGAACCAGGAATGAACTCTATGACCTTAAAAGATTTTGAAACAGAAAAACCCATCAAAATCCCTTTAAACCCCGAAAAAAATGCTATACAAAATGCCCAAATTCTATATAAAAAACATCAAAAACTAAAACGTGCAAAAGGTGCAGTGCAACCCTTATTAGAAGAAGTTCAACAAGAGATTAATTATTTAGAACAAGTAGAAGATAGCTTACAACAAATTCATCATTATCATTGTTTAGAAGACTTACAAACCCTCCAAGAAATAAAAGCAGAACTGATCCAACAAAATTATTTCCCCTCTCCTCCCCAACAAACTCAGAATTTTTCCGATGAGTCTCAACCCCATCAACATAAGAGTCCATCAGGGTTTGAGGTTTGGATTGGTCGTAATAACCGCCAAAACGATCGCCTCACCTTTCGTACCGCAGGAGACTACGATTTATGGTTTCATACCCAAGAAATTGCCGGCAGTCATGTATTATTAAGACTGGAACCAGGAGCAACACCCAACGACGCTGATTTGAAGTGTGCTGCTGACTGGGCTGCTTATTACAGTCGCGCCCGTCAAAGCGAGCAAGTTCCCGTAGTTTACACAGAACCCAAATATGTCTATAAACCCAAAGGGGCTAAACCTGGTATGGTGATCTATAAACGGGAAAAGGTGCTTTGGGGAAAACCGGACAACATCTCATCCTATCTAAAAAATAACGACTAAGACAAATATTTTAAATATTATTTACAAAAATTCGTGTCTGATGTTACAATTTAGACATAGAAATCAACTGGTTAGCAAAATTGGGAATGCGCCACCAGATTTTCTAGTAGAACAACAACAATATTTTATTTAGGACATCCAGCGACTACAATCGCTGGTTTTTGTTATGGATTTCTAATCTAGAGGATGAACTTTTCTTATTGTTGAACTATGATTGACATAGTATGCTAAATTATCTCTGCTTGATTCCTTTCAGATGTAAACCACAGATGCAGGTGGTTATTCAAAAGCGAACAAAGTGAATTAAGATGAAAAAGCAGGTTGCTGTCGGTATAATTTCTCTATCTTTGGGCTTATTGCCCTTCCAACCCCTCCAGGCCGCGTGGGATAGGCCAACAATATCGGCTGTCAGCGATGGTTTAGATGCCTTCTGGGGAGAAGTTTTGCGACGTTTAGGGATTCGTTATAACTATCCTCTTGTTTACTCTCATAGCAACGTGGAGTCGACCCCTTGTGGTCCTTCGGTGTTAGCCCATTATTGTGTGAATTCCAACACCATCCACTTAAACATGACACAAATCGATAGATTAGTCGACAGAGTGGGAGATTCTGCCGGGTACTTCGCCTTAGCCCATGAGTACGGTCATTCTGTTCAGAGACATCTCGGTCTTCTTGACGCAAGCCGTTCTATTATGGAGATTGAATTACAGGCAGACTGTTTAGCGGGAACGTTTTTTGCCGTTAGCGATGAACTAGGAATCTTAGAACCTGGAGACTTGAAAGAAGGGGTAACCACTGCCATGATGACAGGGGACTATGACTACGAACACACTAATCATCATGGAACACCCCGACAAAGGGCAAGGGCATTTTTAAGTGGATTTAATGACCCTAAATCTTGTTTTGAATAGAGATTAAAAGCTTTATAAAATTGTGTTTTATTTATCTGGTAACTGATATTGGGACACAATTTTTTTTGCATAATTAGGTACATGATTTTCTAGCTTTTTGGGGTGATTTCGTTTCATATATAAATAGTTACGAGTGAAATGAGAATCAATAGAAAAACGGGCATATTCTAAGCCTTTTGGTCCGACTCTTTCAATCACAACCCCCATTAACTTTGCTGCCCACATGGGTAATGTTACCCCTTGGTCATAAGCTGGAATACTCTGTTGAACCGCTTGTTTTCTATTCCCTTGAGAAATGACAGGTTTTGTATTAATTTGGTCTTCCACTAAAGCTAACATTTCTTTTCCTGTCTCATTGCGAACCATAATCCATTGCCAACCAAACTCAGCCCCCATATAACCTACCACTAAATCAGCTAAAGAATTAACATAGTCAAAACAACTCATACAAGAAGGGGCAAAAACATCTTTTAACTTGTTAGTTTTTAAACCAAAAAAGGGTACTTTCTCAATAGAACCATCTTCGTGTTTAAAATGTACCCGAAAATCCTGCATAAACTCATAATGTACAACGGTGTCGGGAGAACGACTGGTGGTTTCTAAGAATTTTTGCAGCCCTTCACGGGTAACATTATCAACGCAAGGGGTTCCTAAAACATAAAGTTTTTCTAGACCTAATTCTTTTTCTACTGCTCGTAAAGCTTGAATTTGACAACCAACTCCAATAACTAATAAACGTTTTAGGTTAGATTGTTCGATTTGTTCTAGGATGGATAGATTAGGAGATAAAGTCGGTTTATTAACTTTTGCCGCTAAAACCTCTTCAGGAGTCCTCGCAATAACTGGCATCGGTCCAAAACGATCTTCCTTTGTATTTTGAACACAAACCACTCCTTCTACTAATCCTTTTTCCAACATTTCGCAAGCAATAGTACTAATTACTCCCGTCCATTGTGCGCCTTCGATGGGGATTTTTTTTCGGGCAGAGATCATTTCTTGATGAACACCAAAATAGCATTCATTTTCGTCGTTTAAATTGCGACTTTTGCCATGAATAACTGTTTCTAATTCGGAAATTTGTTGATTGATAAAAGCACAAGCTCTCTTGACATAATGAATATAGTATGTGTCGCATAGCCCACAATCACTGCAGAGTTCTTTTGCAGGACGAAGACTACCACGTTTTAAACCTTTTGATTTTCTGTGAGCTTTTTCTTTTTTGTCAGATTGAATAGATATCATAGAGTAAAGTATTTTTAAATCAAACTAATTAGGATAGATCAGTGAGTAGTTATCAGAACGTACCATTGGAGATAAGATTAATTCACCAACAATGACATAGTTTAGATTACGCCATTGTGGTTAGGGATCATTCTTTTGGTAAACAAATGTAACAAATTAGATTATTCTTGCTCAGGATATAAATATGCTTACCTTTGCCTTAAACTGCTTTCAATTTGAATTCATCGGGGCATTGTCGGTAAATAAGGGTAAAGTGGGAATGAATCATACTCGGACATGAGTATGGCAGAATACTAAATTTATGTCTAATTGCGTTATGACAATTCGTACCGTAACCACAACCCCCATAGAAGGACAAAAACCAGGAACCTCTGGACTCCGTAAAGCAGTCACATCCTTTCAACAGCCTCATTATTTAGAAAACTTTATTCAGTCTATTTTCGACAGTCTCGATGGTTGCGAAGGTCAAACCATAGTTGTTGGTGGTGATGGTCGCTACTATAACCGTCAAGCCATACAGATTATCATCAAAATGGCAGCCGCTAACAACATCGGACGGGTTTTAGTGGGGAGTAACGGTATTTTCTCCACTCCAGCCGCATCGGCGGTTATTCGCAAATATAACGCCTTTGGAGGCATTATTCTATCCGCTAGTCATAACCCTGGTGGCCCCGATGGAGACTTTGGAGTAAAATATAATGTCAGTAATGGTGGTCCCGCTCCCGAAAAAGTCACCGATGCTATTTTTGAGCGCACCAAAACCATTAACGAGTACAAAATATTAGAAGCAGCTGATATCAACTTAGATCGCCCCAGTTCCTTTAAACTAGGGACGATGGATGTAGAGGTGATGGACTCTGTAGACCCTTATGTGGAGTTAATGCAGCAATTATTCGACTTCGATAAAATCAAGTCGATGGTGAGTTCCGATAACTTCAAAATGTGTATGGACTCCCTCCACGCGGTTACTGGACCTTATGCGCACGCCTTGTTTGAGCAGTATTTAGGAGCAAAAGAAGGAACTGTACAGAATGGGACACCCCTAGAAGACTTTGGTGGGGGACATCCTGATCCTAACCTCGTTTATGCTCACGATCTCGTTGAAATTATGTTCGGAGATAACGCACCGGACTTTGGGGCAGCTTCCGATGGAGACGGCGATCGCAATATGATCTTAGGCAAGAACTTTTTTGTTACCCCTAGCGATAGTTTAGCTGTCTTAACTGCTAATGCAACCTTAGTGCCAGGATATAAAGACGGTATTGCAGGAGTGGCCAGATCAATGCCTACAAGTGCCGCAGCTGACCGTGTGGCTGCTAAACTAGGCATAGATTGCTATGAAACCCCCACAGGTTGGAAATTCTTTGGCAACTTATTAGACGCAGGAAAAGCCACCCTCTGCGGTGAAGAAAGTTTTGGCACGGGATCGAACCATATTCGAGAAAAAGACGGTCTTTGGGCGGTGCTTTTCTGGTTGAATATTTTGGCGGTAAAAGGGGAGTCTGTTGAAAAAATTGTCTGCGATCATTGGCAAGAATACGGGCGTAACTTTTATTCTCGTCACGACTACGAAGCAGTGGAGTCAGCACCAGCTAACGAGTTAATGAACCGTCTGCGATCGCAGGTTGGAGACATGAAAGGGAAAACCTACGGCAATTATCAGGTTGCCTACAGCGATGACTTTGCTTATACTGACCCAGTAGATGGAAGTGTTAGCCAAAAACAGGGTGTTCGCATTGGGTTTACGGATGGATCTCGTATTGTTTTCCGCCTATCGGGGACTGGCACTAAAGGAGCAACTTTACGGGTGTATATTGAGAGTTACGAACCCGATGCAACTAAACACGGCATAGAGACACAAACAGCCCTAGCTCCTCTAATTCAATTAGCAGAAGAAATTGCCCAAATCAAGCAATTTACTGGACGAGATAAGCCTACTGTTATTACCTAAAAAAGCCAAGAATGTAGGATATTGATTTCTACATTCTTGCTTCTTCTAAAATATGACAATTAACACGTGCTGACCTTTATTAATCTAATCATCAAACTGCTGTAATAAAAATGAATATTTTAGTAGATTTGTTTATTGGGAGATTTTTAAATGGTAATTAAGTTCGATTCTGGATTTGAGATTATTCGCTTTAGTGACTCAGCTTATGAAAAAATAACCGTTGAAATTCAGTATAAAGGAGAACAATTAGTACATATTAATCAAGATCAAGGATTTCAAAATCTTGAGATAGAAATCTTGACAGATTATATAGAGCCAAGTTTTGTCCCGAAATTCATGCTAAGTGATTTTCTTTATGCGTTGAGTAAAGCTCAAAAACTACTACTTAATTAGTAGATTATGAGCCGTTATTAGTTGACACACGAACTAAGCCTTGTTACCAAGATTTAATTAAATAAAATCAATCAAGAACTTAATAATCGAGGGCTAGGAAAATGAGTGTTAATATTAGAATAGAGCAATTAGAATCTCTTTTTAAACTTTTAATTGAGAAAGCAAAAAATGAACAAATAGAATCCATATCAGTTGAAACAGATTATTATTGGATAATAATGAGTAGTGAATGGGAAGATTTTAATTCTGATTCTCCCCCAGAGCCATGCGTAGGTTCTTTAGTCGATGACTGGGAATCTTTACAAAAGATTTTGACTGGAGAACACATAGTAACTTATTTAGACTATGAACGTTTTGCTAGTATTCTGAGAGCCGTCTCAGAAACTATTGTTCCATCAAAAGAGATATCTTCTGAAAATAATTATGATGATTAAATAGTAGACACAGAAACTAAGCCTTTTATTAGTAGGGGGAGAACTAGCGAAGATTACTAAGGAGCAATCTAGATATTTTGGGTTGTTTAGGTAAGATAATATTCTCTTATATCGAACTAAGGTTAGGTGCTGGGCTAGAACCCCAGCAAGTCTAGGTTCCACTTGAGCCTTGAGACAGCTTCGCAAGGATGTCTTTAACGAAGCCAGATTGCGTCAAAATTCCCTGAGATGGGCTGAAGAGGAACGCCAGCAGGAATAGCCCAAAGGCCACCAACACAATAGCCGATCCCGAAGGAATATCCAGATAGAAGCTCAAGTACATTCCGGCAATGCTGGCAAATGCCCCCAGACACCCACCCAAAATCATCATCTGGTGTAGCTCTTTGACCAGTAGATAAGCCGTCATTCCAGGAGCTACCAGCATAGCAATCACCAGTAACACCCCCACGGTTTGTAGACTAGCGACTATGGTTAGACTAATGCCGGTGACGATGCCGAGGTAATACCAGCGTACCTGCAAGCCAACCGCCTGCGCCCCAATGGGGTCAAAGGTGTAAAACAAAAGCTCTTTGTAAAACAGCCAGACACTGATCAAAATGATTAAGGTGATGCCGAAGGTTAGCATCAGATCGCTCCTTTTGACCCCCAGGATGTCCCCAAACAACACATGAATCACATCGATGCGATTGGCTCCTGGTAGCACCGTTACCAGGGTTGTACCTATCGCCAGAAACGATGCCAAGATCAACGCCATCACTGCATCTACCTTGAGCCGAGATTGGGACTCAATGCCCGCCAAAACCACAGCACTGACCACCCCTGCTACCAGCGCACCCAACGATAGGGGTAACCCCAAAAACAGAGCCACAGGCAACCCGGCTAGAACAGAGTGAGCAATCATATCACCCATCATGCTCATCCTCTGCACGATCATGTAGCTGCCCACAACGGCGCACAAAACCCCCAGCAGGATTCCCATGGCCAGGGCATTACGCATGAATTCAAACCTCAACGGCTCAATTAACCAGTCCAAACCAATACACTCCTTTTTTTGTACTAAATTAAACTCCCGAAACCTTGTGCAGCAATAAACTACACCGAGGCATCGTAGGCTACCAGCAAGTTGTCTTTCGTCATTACTTCGTGGCGCACTCCCTGGGCAATGACCTGCTTGTTCAGCAATAGTAGCTGATCGTAATGATCCAGAGTTTCGCTGAGATCATGGCTGATAACGAACAAAATTTTCGATTGGGCCTTAAGCTCGCTAAAAATGTCAAACATGATAGACTCTGTTTTCTGATCTACTCCGGTGAAGGGTTCATCTAAAATCAGGAGTTCAGCTTGTTGGCACAGGGCGCGGGCCAAAAATACCCGTTGCTGCTGCCCGCCAGACAGGTTGCTAAGGCTGCGATCGCAGTATTCGTACATACCCACCCGTTGTAGCGCAGCCTTAACCAGTTCCCGTGACTGGCGACTGGGGGAACGAAACAGCCCGGTTTGCAGGGTACAGCCCATCATGACAACATTCCAGACCGTAATGGGATAGTCCCAATCAATTTGCGTTCGCTGAGGCACATAGGCAACCTGGGAAAGCTGCTCTGTTAGGGGTTTCCCTTTCAATAGGGCAGTCCCCGTGGTCGATTTAATCAGCCCCAACATAGCCTTGACCAAGGTGCTTTTACCCCCCCCGTTTGGTCCAAAGATGCCCACCAATGCCCCAGGGTCGAAGCTACAACTCACATTGTTGAGTGCTGTAAAATTGCGGTAACTCACGGACAAGTTTTGAACGAGGAGCATAGCCTGTCTCTCAGAAAAGTGAATAGACAATGAATAAAAAATGATGCAAGTATGAAATAAGTGTACTGCAAATTTTTCTTAAAAATCAACTGCTTTTTCCCCCTCTTTGGATGCGAAGGTCCGAGCGCACAGTCCCCATCTAAAATCTTTGATTTAGATAGGGACTAGACAAAAAGCACAACTTGTGTTAAGGTGTCAGGACTTTTTTCTACTAGATACCTAAATACTAGGAAAATCCCATGAGTTTTTTCTTTAAGTCAAAGCCTCGTTTTGCAGGCACTTTCGCCGCTTTAGCAGTTGTAGCTGGTTTAGCGGCCTGTGGAGGCACTACCGAAACCACCACCACATCAGAAGCAACGGACGATGCTGGAGAAGTGGTTAGTGATGGTGAAACTATAAATGTTGTCGCTTCTTACAGCGTCCTTTGCGATATGGTGGAGCAAGTTGCTGCAAGGGTGTTTGAACCCAACTGCCTGATCAGTTATGACCAGGACCCCCACACCTATGAAGCCAAGCCATCTGACCGACAGGCGATCGAGGAAGCGGATGCGGTGTTCTATGGGGGGATGAACTTTGAGCCAACGATTATTGAGATGGCCGAAGCAACCACTACCCCAGCTCCCAAAGTAGCGGTACACGATGAAGCTATCGAAGACGTGATTGAAGTTGAGGAGGAAGGGGCAGTGGAACCCGATCCCCATGTCTGGCATGATGTCGAAAACGGCACCCGCATGGTAAAGCTGATTGAGCAAACCCTGATTGAAATCGACCCAGATAATGCCGACACCTACACCAGCAATGCTGAGGCTATCACCAGTAAGTTAGAGCAGTTGGACGCTTGGATTCCCGAACAAATTGCCACCATCCCAGAAAATCAGCGTCGCCTGATCACCACCCATGATGCCATGAGCTACTATGCCAGAGCCTATGGACTGACGGTGGAAGGTACACTGTTGGGAATCTCAACGGAGGAAACACCCACAGCCGCCAAGGTTAAATCTCTATCGGAGGGGATTAAGACCATTGGTGTACCTGTGGTGTTTGCAGAACTAACCGCCAACGACAAGGTACTGGAAACTGTCGCCAATGAGGCGGGGGTGAAAATTTCAGAGGATGTGCTAATTGCCGACGGTATTGGGGAAAAGGGTACTCCGGCTGGAACCTATCAAGGAATGCTGGTTTACAATACCTGTACCATCGTGACCGGACTGGGGGGCAACTGTTCAGAGTTCGAGTGATATAATACCCCGTTAACCCCTATCCAGTCTAACGGGGTATTTTTTCCATATCGCTGTCAGAAATTTCGGCATAGTTTAAATCAGGGTGAGGAAAGAATAGGACATTGACAGCTTGAAATGATTGGGCGTAACTCAAGTAGATATCTATGTGACACTCCTCCCGACGCTGATCCAGTAGGTACAGCGCGGGCTTCCCTACCTC
>NZ_JARVCN010000035.1:0-14746 GCF_038442745.1 Crocosphaera sp. Alani8 | reverse complement strand
CATCTATTAGTAAAGGGTTTTATAAGGGGGTTAAAAAGAGCGGATTTGGTATCACTATGAGGTTTGCCTGCTTCTACGGGAGGCTCTAGACATCTTTAACTTTTTCAAAATAGACATCCCGTATCAAGCGATCGCACTTTAACCCATAAGAGATGGAACTACTTGATGATAAAAGTCCCTAGACCTTATTTTAGGTAATTTAAGGTTACTTTACAGAACTAAAACTACTGTTTATCCTCTTATAAGCTCCCTGTCGGACTTGAACCGACGACCTACTCATTACAAGTGAGTTGCTCTACCAACTGAGCTAAGGAAGCAATGGAGAACTGGTTAAAAACCAGCCACTCGGCACTTTATCTAGGTTAAAACTAGATTATTGAAGTAATTATAACATAAACCACAACACAGATTAAGCAATACTATTTTCAATTGCCCAACGTGCTAACTCGGTTCGGTTGTGTAGATTAGTTTTGTTAAGCATATTAGAGACATGACTTTCAATAGTGCGTTGACTAACACTTAGTTTTTCTGCCACGTCTCGGTTAGAAAGTCCCTGAGCAACCAACTGAACTACTTTTGTTTCCGTTGGGGTCAATTCCACATTACTAGGAACTTGAATACGGCTACCTTCATCAAAGGAGATATTAGCTTTGTGACGCATCAAACGGCCTGCTTGTTTGAGGGAAGATTCTACCTGAGCTACTAACTCATCTGGTTCAAAAGGCTTTACCATATAAACGTCAGCCCCTGTGTTAAGTCCTTTGACCCGATCTTGGCTTTGTCCTTTTGCAGAAAGAAACATCACAGGAACCCAATTGGTGCGAGCGTCTTGACGCACCTTTTCAATCAAAGCATAACCATCCATTTCCGGCATCATGACATCGCAAATGATCATATCCGGAACCTGTTTGGTTAATGTGTCTAGAGCTTCTTTACCATTTTCCGCTGTAGTTACTTCATATCCCTGGAATTCTAGATAATCTTTTACCAGCAAAACTAGGTTAGGATCGTCATCAACTAAAAGTAAATGCTTATTATCCTTCTGGGAGCTATCTTTTGAGGGTGCCATATTCTTTTCTCGGGTGAATTTTGATAAGGATTCTGTTTAGAAGTATTTGTGGAGATTAAGACTGTCTTAGTAAGATCTTAATCAATGTTGGCCGTTATAATTGACATTTTATGATGTCTTTAGGTCTTTTGGCTCATCATTGATTTCAATAGACTGGTCTTCAATAGTTTTTAGTTGAGAGTTATTCAAGGGTTCGGGTAAAGTATGGGTACAAAACGCATAGTCTTGTACAATTTGATTGTTAATAAGGTGTTCTTGAATAATACGTTCAATAACGTTTGGGGTTACTTGACGATACCAAACTCCATCGGGATAGACCACAAGTATAGGTCCCTGCATACAAACTCGTAAACAATTGGCTTTGGTGCGAAAAATGCAAGAGGGATTTGCTTCGGTTGCTTTGTCAAGTCCTAGTTCTTTGAGACGACGTTTTAAATAGTCCCATGCTTCTATACTGGCAGCTTTAGAGCAACATTTTGGTTTTGTTTGGTCTGCACAAAGGAACAAATGTTTTTGAATCCGAGTAAGTCCGAGGGTTTGAATCGCTTTGGATAAACTATCTGAGGATTCTACTGGTTTTTTAATATTGGGTGCTATTTCTCCTGAAGTATTGATAACGGGTTGATTCATTTATATTTATTCCAGAAGGATTCATCTTTTATTTTAGGACAGAATGAAATTTCTCGGAAGCATAAAAGCCCGATTTGTGAGAAAATTTATCTTTGTTAAATAGGTTTCAGTAATTCTATTGAGTTGCTTGTATGTTTTACTTTTAAAGTCTCAGTGTTATCCGTTATAAATATCTAAATTTTTCTGACTTTAATAAGGTATCAGAACATTAATTTGAAGGACTTGTTCTCTTGAGTTACCATTTCAAAACAGCCTCATCTGGCCCTTTTTCCCGCCGTATTTTTCCGTCTTTTTCAAACCAATCAATGACTTGTTGATGGGTTAAATCTTCGAGAGAAACATCTAAATCTTGAGCAATTATGGTTAGTAGTCTTAAAGAGGAGATGGTTAGACGAGTTAAGAATTTTTCTGGAGCGGTTAATAAGGCTTTATCCACATCCGCTGATTCTTCGGGGGTTAAAAACTGAGCAGGAGATCCGGTTTGATTCATTTTTGTAATAGTGACTGGCTGGACGCTGATTCTAGCATAGCTTACAGTCTTACATTGTTGAATCTCAAAGCTAAATCCGGTTACTCCTGAATAACTTTGTTGAACCAATTAAGACAAAATCTATTATGATCGCAATTAATAGTTGTCCCAAAGGTATAATCACCTCTGGGTTCCTTGTATATATAAGGTGTGTAGAGAGAATCTATCATGTTAAACCAATCTATAACTAAAAAATTAGTAGTGTTTCTAGCCCTTTTAGGCACTACTGTAGGGTTAGCACCTCTAACCGTAGCTCAATCCATTGATCGAGTGGATAAGGACACTTATCAGAGCAATGAGAGAGATCCCAACGGAGATTTAGGGAATTTTATGAATCCTCTAGACCTCATGCACCGAGCTAATTTAGAGAGAAGTCGTAATGGTAGTGAGTTCGCCGATGATACAAGAACGAATCTGTCTGAAGCAGCTGACTCCTTTCGAGAAGCACAAAGACAACTTCTCGAAGCGCAAGGTGTAGGTAATTCTGCGGATTTTAATAATCAAAACCAACAGCCATAATAGCTGGTGCTATGACTAACTGTGTGAACTTTTTACACAGTTAGTCAACAGGTTAAATATAATCTTTTCCCCGATCGCAGAGAAAAATTCCAACTTAGGTTCGTTAAGCAGCAAAAGTGGTAAAACAAGCAGAAAACCTTTAAAGTAATTGAAGTATTTTTAACAGAATTAATAACCATTATGGAAGAACTTTGGTTTCAACCGTTTATTTGGACTGATTATCGACTCGCAATTGTATTTACGGTTATTATACCTTTAATTTTAACGATTTGGGCTTTACTCAAACAGGTTGATGCTATTGGACGTTTATTAATCATTTATTGGCGTGTGGCTAGTTTACTGTTGATCACAGTGTATTTATTGTCACCCGGTTGGATAGGTGAAAATTCCCCTTTCGAGGCATTTTGTGGACAAATGGGGTTTATTACCGCTTTAGTTGCCCGTATTCTTATTCCAGTATCTTTGTGGTTTTGGGTAGATTTGAACGATGAAATCAAAGATTTACCAGGGAGTTCCCTAAAGTTAATGGTAACTTCCTGGCGTTGGGCAATCACCGTTTATGGTAGTATCGGGGCGATGATTCGTGTACCTTTTCTCTCCTGTGCCATGTCCCCAAGCAGTTTAGAAAACCCCTCTTGTCAAGTTTGGATACAAGCTCCGGTGGGTTATTGGTCTATCGTTCATGGAGATACAACCCCAGCATTTATGGGATTTCTTGGCTTACTGGGATTATCGATCTATGTTCTCTATTTTGCTTATTTTTTATTCATTCGTCTTGGAAAGCAAGGAAGATCGGCCCTAGAACACTAACTGATCTAAGTTCGGTGTTAGGAATTAAATCTTTAATCTGAGGGTTCTTCGGACTCAACCCCATAACTTTGTAAATCGATAATTGCTTTTAAGGAAGCTTGGGTTTTCCCTTCTTTCTTAGTTTTTCCTAGAGCTTCTGTTTCAATGAGAATATTATTTACCCATTCAACTCGACACAAACAGCACCATTGATTGCCCATTGGCCGGTAGGAGTAGGTGGGATTTTTCAGTTTCGCTCGTTGTAATGTGGTGTGTAAATAAGCGATCGTATTGCTCAAGGCCTCTGGAGGAACCGCCGATAAGTCTAGTGGTTCTTCGGTAACAAGGGAAGGCACTGACATCTGGGGTTCTTCCATGACTTGCTCCTCTAAAACAGCCTCATCGATATCTGTTACCTTTTGTAGTCTGTATTCAAGTTTACTTTGTAACCAATAGCAATTAGATTGATGTTTAGCAACCTGTTTGCTGTTCCCCACAGAGGGTTGAATAGTGGTTTGTTGTTCAAATACCGTCCAGAAAGCAAATTGTCCCGAAGTTGTTGTTCTCTCTATATATTCGACGGTAGTTTGGGTCATGGTTGCGGCGATTTGTAAGATTTGAGTTCCTAAAGTGGGTTGTTCTTCTAAAAAGTTTAATAACTGGTCTTTTATCAAAGTTTGATTCTGGAGATTTTCGTATTCTCCAAAAACCAAATAGTATAAATCTGAACCTTTGAGGGTACGATTTTCTAGTCTTTGCTTGGCTTCCGGTACCAATTTGTCTAATTTGGAAACTTTGAGACTATCTTTGAGAATTTGAGAGAATTCTTTATCTGATAGGGTGGGAATAGTCTCTTGTTGGTTAAGAATGGTGACGGTTTTAGCCAGACGTTGTTCTCGAAAATGCTCGTTACGTTTTTCCCTAACTTCTTGTTTTGTTTCGTTGATATGTTGGGCGATGTCCCTTAATTCTTCCAGTTGATAGGGAGATTCTTTGTGTTCAATGAAAACCGCCTTGAGAATGCGATGATTAACATAATCAGCAAAACGACGGATAGGGGAGGTAAAATGGGTATAAGCAGGAAGACAGAGGGCAAAATGTCCAATGACAGCAGGGGAATAGGTAGCAGGATTTAACCAGCTTTGTAGCTTCTGACGAACCAATTCGCGAAGTCCTAAAGTAGTTAAGGTTTCAATTAAAAGTTGGCTTTCTGGTGCAACGGCAGAGGCAGTATGATTACGGTACAAGATAGGTAACTTATGTTGCTCGGCTAAACTAGCTACAGCAGTATTAGCCAACACCATGAATTCTTGGATAATTTGTTGGGAATGGTACAGGGGAGTTTCGATTAATCGCCCTTCCTCGTCCAAAGTAACCCCCCCGATGGTACTTTGTCCAAAAGCCCCTCGATTTTGCCGTTTCCAGGCGAGTTTTTGCGCCCATAGTTCGCAGTAACGTAAGAGTTGGAACAGGGGTTGTGCAGGGTTGTGCAGGGTTTGATCAGCGTTCTCGTAGGAGAATCTTTTGATGCTGGTTAGATGGGTGGATAAGAGTTCGGTTTGCTGGATATTGGCTGACTCATCTAGGGTAACCTGAATAGTAATGGTCCATCGGGGTTCATTTTCTAGCAAGGATAGTTTATCTTCAGATAACTGACGAGGAAACATGGGTTTGTTTCCTGTGGCTAGATAACGGGTTTCCACTGCTAAAAATGCTTGTTGTTCTAATTGGGAGTTGAGGGGAACTAGAGCGGTAACATCGGCAATATGGACGGAAATAACCACTCCTGAGCCACGGGGTTCTATCCACAAAGCATCGTCTAAATCCTTTGAGGTTTCACCATCGATGGTAAACCCTAAAACTGGTTCTCTATCATTGATACTTAAGGGTTCTTCGATCAGTTTATGGATTTCATTGCGAGGAATAGGAGAAGGGGTCATCTAATAGCAGTTTCCAATGGAGTTTACCAATGTTTCGGTTGAGGGAGTGGGGAGAGGACAAAGCTTAAATAAGATTCTTTCTTATATCTATATTAACCTGTGTTTAATGTCTTTTTTGATGCCATTGCCAGGCGTGAGCCACTATATCTTCTAAACTAGAATATTGTGGTTTCCATCCTAAAATTTTAGTCGCTTTCTCTGCGCTACCGACCAAAATGGGGGGATCTCCCAGGCGGCGATCGCCAATCTTTACATTAATGTCTCTTTGGGTCACTTTAATGGCAGTATCAATCACTTCTTGAATAGAAAATCCACTGCCGTTTCCTAAATTAAATACATCGGATTTTCCTCCATTTTGTAAGTATTCTAATCCTAAAAGATGAGCCTGGGCAATATCAAGAACATGAATATAATCTCGAATACAAGTACCATCTGGGGTGGGATAATCTGTGCCAAAAATAGAAATAAATTTTCGTACCCCTAAAGCTGTTAAAAGAACTAAAGGAATTAGATGAGGTTCTGGGTCGTGATCTTCTCCTAGTAACCCTTCCGGATGCGCTCCTGCTGCATTAAAATAGCGGAAACAAACATAGTTAAAATTGTAAGCTTTGGAGAAATCTTTGAGGATTTGCTCTACCATTAATTTACTACCACCATAGGGATTAATTGGTTGCTGGGGATGTTTTTCTGTAATGGGAGAAAATTCAGCTACTCCGTAGGTAGCACAAGTAGAAGAAAAGACTAGTTTATCAATAGAAGCTGCTTTCATAGCTTCTAATAATATGAGGGTATTGGCAACATTATTTCGGTAATATTTTTGCGGGTCTTGAATAGATTCTCCTACATAAGCAAAAGCAGCAAAGTGCATAACTGCATCGATAGAATGTTGTTGAAAAAGATCATCTAATAAAGGGCGATCGCTAATATCTCCCACAATTAATTCTACATTTAAAACTGTTTCAACTAAATCTTGATGACCGTAGATTAAATTATCAAAAACAATTACGTCATAACCGGCATCTTTGAGGGTTAAAACTACGTGGGAGCCAATATAACCTGCTCCTCCCGTTACTAAAATTTTACCTTTATTACTTAATAATGTTTCTAAAAAGTTTAACTGTGCATAATCATCGAGTTCAGCCATTTATTGTGTTTTCTTTAGGTCATAACATTTTTATGTTTTGTGAAGCCTTTCTCGACTAACAAACTCTGGGGATTACAACTATATAACTCATTTCCCGTTTCTTTCAGTTTAGCAAGTATGAAATCAAATTTATCGAAAATTGTTGTTCCTTTGTAAGAAATAGCACTAAAATGGGTTTTCTTTTCCTTCGTTATTTCTGTCGTCCAATCTTGCCAGGAGAAGTTAAGTTTTTCTAGCTCTTCTTGAAAGAAGTAACCTGGGGAATTAAAGTCTACTCCTAATAGCTTAATAGGGAGATTGGGGTATTTTATGGAAATATAATTTAAAACAGTGCTTAAACTTCCGCGATAGTGAAAAAGAGGTTTTTTTAAGGTATCGCTCCATTGATTACCGTCTAACCAGTGTTCGTGGGAAATAAACTCAAAAGAGCATTTTGGGGGGACTAAAAATAGGTTGGAATTTGTTTTCTCTCCATTAAATAGTCGAGAATGAATACTTTTCTCTATACCTAAATATTTATTTTTGATATAAAAAGCTAAGTTTGAAGCACAAAATCTTTGACCAGTGAGAGGGAATCCCATAACCTTCTGATTCAAAATAAAAGTCAAATTTTCTAATTTATTATTGCGACAAACATCAAAAATATATTGTAAAAAACGAACTGTCGATTTGTCATAAGCATCAACAAAATAAACATGAGTGGGTAAAATTTTCGATTTCTGATAGAAAGCCATAAATTTATTAATGGCAATAATCACCTCACAGTTATTAATATAGTCAATTTCTGGTGGTGATAAGTCAAGGATAGAACAACCACTCCCTAAGACAATAACATCCTGATTTTTCATGGTTTTTAAGAAAGTAAAACTGTTAAACTAAACCCGATCGCAAAGCAACGACCGCAGCCTGTACCCGATCATCTACTGCTAATTTATTCATAATACCTCGAACATGGGTTTTAATTGTATTGGTACTTAGATATAAATCTTCAGCAATTTCATTATTACTTTTCCCTTCTACAATTAATTTCAAAACCTCTAATTCCCGTTCCGATAATAAGCTAATATTTTGATTCGGTTCTGGGGTTGGGGGTTTCAAATTATCTAGAACCAACCGTGCGATTTGGGGATCGAGATAGGTTGCTCCGTCTTGAGCTGCCTCGATGGCTGCCAATAACCGCTCCAAACTAGCTCCTTTGATACAATAAGCATCGGCACCACTGGATAAAGCTGCCACTACTTCGGTTTGTAGGGTATGAGACGTGAGCATAACAATGTGGATATCCGGTAACTGTTCTTTGATTTGTTTAGTGGCAGCAATACCGTCTAAACGGGGCAGTCCAATATCCATAACCACTAGATCTGGTTTGAGTTGCAGTGCCTGTTGAACGCCAGTATAGCCGTCTTCTGCTTGTCCTACAATCTCAAAATCAGGATGTTCGCTTAAAGCTTGTTCTAGACCTAGTTGCATCAAGGGGTCGTCTTCGACAATTAAAATTCGCATCAGAATAACCAACTAACAGGGAACTCTATTAACAATATGCCAAAAGTTTAAAAAAATCAGTATTTTTCAAAAAACATCTTCACAGAAACCTGCACTTGTGCTTAAATTCACCCATCTAGGGGAGGTAAAAAGATTGTCTAATTAGGCAATCTTTAAGTTAGAGTGAGAGGGTTAAATTTTATGGCTTCACCTCGTCTTCCCTGGCAATGGTTTTCTATTATGGTCTTCCCAGTGGCCTTAGCTTACTGGGGTAGTGGTTTATTGGCTCACTCAAATGTTAACCCCAATATCGAAGTAGCTCCTCTCTGGCTGCCCACGGGTATCGCTCTAACCGCATTACTGATCTACGGGGAAAAAATTTGGTTAGGTATTCTTCTGAGTGATGCCGTACTAATGTTTAACTTAGGGGCAGAATGGCAACTAATTTTAGGTTCTGCTCTGGGTAGCACTCTCTCTGCTTGGCTAGGGTTTAAATTGTTGCGTTGGGGCAATTTTTCCTGTCGTTTGTCGCGCCTCGATGACGTAACGAGATTGCTATTGTTAGCAGGAATAGTGGCTCCTTGTGTAAATGCAACCTTAACCACCATTGCCTTATTTTCCACAAACTATCTAAACTGGCAGGATTTTGCCTCCCGTTGGTGGATGGTGGAGTTGGGAGACTGTAGTAGTGTTCTGTTGGTCACACCCCTTCTCTTACGAATTTACCTCGATACTGGCGGCTTATTTCGCCTTCATCGCAAACAGCGAGTTCTTGAAGCGATCATCTGCGGAGGACTACTTATCGGGTTGAGTTGGATTGTTTTTTCTGGTCATACCGAACTGGGAATTTTTACGCAAGGAAGTTTGAGTAATGCTCGCTATTGTGAATACATCCCTTTCGCTGTAGTAGTTTGGGCTGCTATTCGCTTCCAAACTTGGGGATCTGTTTTAGGTAGTTTGTCTTTGGCTTTATTGGCGATCGCAGGAACCACTCAAGGAGAGGGTCCGTTTGCCATGGAAATCTTCGGGCAATCTCAAACTCAGACTATTTTACTCTTACAAATGTTTGTTGTAATTGTTAGTGGGACGGCTTTATTATTATCGGCAGCTGTTACGGAAAGACAACAGACAGAACGACAGTTAAGGGCGACTTTGGAAAGGGATCATCTGTTGGCGAAAGTATCTCTAAAAATTCGTCAATCTCTGGATTTACAAAAAATTCTCAAGACAACGGTAACGGAAATCCGTCAGTTAACTCAAGCCGATCGGGTGTTCATTGCTTCTTGGCAAGATGGAGGACTTATTGAGGTGGTGGCTGAGTCCCTTAATGATTACTATCCTAGTCTATTGGGGGGCAATGCTCAGGATGATTTACTAACAGATTTACCCTCTCTTTTTACCCAGGGGCAAACTTTTATTGCTAATGATATTACGGAATTGAATTTATCAGCGAAGGTAGAAGAATATACTCAACGTTATCAGATCAAAGCTGCTATGGTTGTTCCTTTACATCGGGATGGTAAACCCTTGGGTTTATTGGTCGCTCATCAATGTTTGGGAGTCCGTGATTGGCACAAACAAGAGGTAGAATTATTAGAACAATTGGCTGGACAAGTTATGATTGCTATGAGTCAGGCACAACTCTATCAAAAAGTACAACAGTTAAATTGTAATTTAGAAAAACAGGTACAAGAACGCACTTATCAGCTTCAAGAAAAAATTACCGAAGTGCAAAAGTTGCACGATATGAAAGCGGTGTTTTTACAAGCGGTTTCCCACGATTTGCGTACCTCTATTATGGGTCTTCTCATGTTACTCAAGAATCTGGAAAACCGCCCTGGAGATAGTTTAGCTTTATCTCGGTCTATTCTAGATAGGATGATTAATAGTAGTGAGCGTCAATTAACTCTTATTAATGCCCTTTCTGAAGATCATTTTTGTGAAGAACGCCCTTTAATGATTCATTGTAAACCATTGTGTTTATCTAGTTTTCTCCAGGAACTAATTAAAAAATGGCAACCCTTACTACAACAAAACCAAGCTAGTTTGACTTATAATCTTTCTCACAATTTACCTTTGGTTTGTGTGGATAAAGATAAACTTCATCAAGTGTTTGAACATTTGGTTACTAATGCTTTAAAACATAATCCTCCTGGGGTTAATTTAGGTATTGATGTAACAGTTGATAACGGGATGATTCATTGCCGTTTAACGGATAATGGCATAGGAATGGGTGAGCAACAATGCGATCAACTGTTTAAATTATACCTTCGCAGTTTACACGATCGACGTAGAACAGGTATTGGGTTAGGTTCATATCAATGTCGTCAAATTATTGAGGCTCATGGGGGCAAAATTGGGGTAGAAAGTACCCCTGGCAATGGCTGTCAATTTTGGTTTACTCTCCCTGTCGCTACAAATCAACCTTCTGCTGTAGGTTAAACTTTATTGAAGTGCAAAAAGGTTTTTACTTAACCCGGAATAAAGGATAATTTCTTAATTAAATATTAACAAGCTTCCAGGTTAGTAACTTTGCTGTCAAAATAAAAATACAGCAGAACAAAAGTTTAGTTAGGTTATTTTCAGATCAAGATTATGGCAATACTCTTGATCTGAAAATAAAAATAAAGATTGCTGTCGTATATTAAGTTCCCTAATTCTTATGAAGCTTCCTCCTCTTTTAGAAAATCTACGCAACGAGTTAGAAGCAACCCAAAAACTCTATCTGAAAATCACCCCTTCTTTTAATAACAAAATGACTTTGTGGGAGAGTAAGTTTGGTGGAGATCCCTATTTTCCTAAACAGTTAAATTATCCCAAAAGTCCAGAGGGAAATCCTCTAGTGTTATTAGCTCAAATTAATTTTTCTGAAACGTTATTATTAGAGAATTTTCCCCAAGAAGGAATTTTACAGTTTTACATCGATAGCTATCATGATTTATATGGAATGAATGACGAAGATTTAGCTGAGCAAAATTATTTTAGAGTTATTTATTTTAATAAAATTGATTTGAATGAGAACAATTTGATCACTGATTTTAGTTTCTTACCAAGCATAGATGATCCTGATATAATGTTGCCATTTATTGGCAGTTTTTCTTTGACATTTGAACAAAAATATCAACCAATTAGTGGTTATGATTATCGATTAGAAAAGATGATAGAAAATTTTGTCAATGGTACAGAAGAAAAGCCAGATTATTACGATCTTTTGGACGATTATATCGACTTATACGAAGCAGAAGAACATAAACTGGGAGGTTATCCCTTTTTTACTCAAGATGATCCCAGAATGGATTTTGATGAAACTATAGAACCTTACGAGCTATTGTTTCAAATGGTTTCTGATGAAGACGCAGATATTATGTGGGGAGATGTGGGAGTAGGTAACTTTTTTATTCAACCCTCTGCTTTAAAAAAATTAGATTTTAGTCGAGTTATTTATTCTTATGACTGCTGTTAGTTAGTTTTTGGATTAAGATATAGAAAGCTACAGAAATTAGCTCTGATTTTTATTCTAGTGATGTGGAAAATTCTCAACACGAATGATATAATGTAGGTTGTTTGAATTACTATTTTGTTGAGAGTAAATTAAGTTTAAATTAAGCAGGTTTATTGATTCAGGAAATACTTATTATATTTGTAATTAAGGCTCACCCCAAATTTTCTGTAACGTCTTTCACCTACTTAGCCAAATGACTCTTATTGACTCCCACGCTTTCCACAATTTTGCGATCGCTCTTGGTACTTCTCTTTTTGGTTTATTGGTCTTCTGGGCTTTTTGGTACGCCTCAAGGATGGATTAGCGTGTTAAGAGCTACCCATCCTTCTCGGAGTATTTATAAGTGGAGCCGAGCAGAGTCGAACTGCTGTCCAGACTGGGTATTTACCTACCGCTCATTCACAGGCTTAGTCTTTCTAATCCTCAAGACAGGAACCGTTCATTATCCCGAACGGTGGGATGCTCTGGTATAGTCTTAGCTCAACAGCTAACCAGAGGTAGCTATTAAGGGCATCCGTTGGGGTTGGTACCTCCGAGTCCTTAACGGAGTCAGATCAGAGGTAAGCGACTCTATTTGAGAGTTCTACGCAGCTACTGCTACGCGCTTGAAGCTTACGATGTTGTTCGCAGTTACTATTTTTTTGAGCCTTGTATTTGCGAGAGGAGACTCACTCTCGGCCTGAATCACAATTCGGATTTCGCCAACCTGTCGAAGCCGTTGCGGCCCCATGTGGTCTGTCCCAATTATAAACAAAACTATCTACTTTAGCACTGAGTATTTCTACTCCTTCCCCTTTTTCTTCTTCTAAGTTTTGAGTATCTTCAGACAAGAGGGGAATCTGAGAAGTATGCTAAACCTTTACCAATCATCAAGGTATCGTGATTTCGAGTGACCTGATGGTATAAAGAAAAAAGTGCCGTAGATAACGGCTTAAGGAAACGCTCAAACTTAATGACCAACGAACAGAAAAAACAGTTAGAAGCCCAACTTTGGAATATTGCGGACTCCCTACGGGGGAAAATGAATGCCGATGAATTTCGGGATTATTGTCTAGGGTTCATTTTCTATAAGTATTTATCAGAGCGTCAGCATCTTTACGCCAATAAGATTCTCGAAGAGGACGGCCTAGATTTTCTCGATATTGATGAAGATTCCGAGGAAGGAAAAGAATATCTAGAGGCCATTGCCGAGGACTCCATTCATCGATTGGGCTATTTTCTGAAACCCAAAGAATTGTTTAGTTCTCTGGCCAAAAGAGCATTAGGCACAAGTAAAGCTCATGCTGAGAACGTCAAAGAGGAAGATTTTGAGCAGTCTCTATTCATTCTTGATGATCTCACCCAAGTGCTAAACAGCATTGAACGCTCAACAATGGGCAGTGAAAGTGAGGAAGATTTTGACCACCTGTTTGAAGATTTAGACCTGACATCGACCAAATTGGGGCGTACTCCCAAAGATAAAAACGCCCTGATTGCCAAAATCTTAGTTCATCTCGATACCATTGATTTTCGTCTTGAAGATTCCGATAGCGATGTTTTAGGGGACGCTTACGAGTATCTTATCGGAGAATTTGCCAGTGGTGCAGGGAAAAAAGCAGGAGAATTTTATACCCCCCAAGGGGTGTCCAAAGTTCTGGCCAAGATTGTCACTACAGGAAAAGAACGCCTCAAATCGGTGTATGAACCCACCTGTGGCTCAGGATCGTTACTGTTACGGGTGGCCAAAGAGGTGAAATCTGTGGGGGATTACTACGGGCAAGAAATGAACCGCACCACCTATAACCTCGCTCGTATGAACATGATTCTGCACAATGTCCACTATCGGAATTTTAGCTTAAAGCAGGAGGATACCCTAGAGCGTCCCCAACATTTGGGAAAGCGGTTTGAGGCGGTGGTGGCCAATCCCCCATTTTCGGCGAAATGGAGTGCTAATAAGCTGTTTGAGTCAGATGACCGTTTTGCTCAGTATGGGTCATTAGCACCCAAATCTAAGGCGGATTTTGCCTTTGTACAGCACATGATCCACCATTTGGATGATAATGGCATGATGGCGGTGGTGTTGCCTCATGGGGTGTTATTTCGGGGGGCAGCCGAGGGCAGAATACGGAAGTACATTATTAAAGAACGGAATTGGCTGGATGCGGTGATTGGTTTGCCGGCTAATATCTTTTACGGAACCAGTATTCCTACCTGTATTCTGGTGTTAAAAAAGTGTCGGGAACAGCCGGAAGATGTGCTTTTTATCGATGCCAGCGCACATTTTGAAAAGGCGAAAAATCAGAATTATCTGAGGGAACAGGACATTGAAAAAATTGTCACTACCTATGAACAACGGTTAGAGGAAGATAAGTACAGTTACAGCGCATCCTTAGAAGAAATTGAGGAGAATGATTATAATCTCAATATTCCCCGTTATGTGGATACCTTTGAAGAAGAGGAAGAGATTGACCTCAACGCTGTTGCTTTGGAACTTCGCCAAATTGACAAGGATATGGTGGCAATTGACCGAGAACTTTTAGACTTTTGTGATGAGTTGGGGATTGATTCACCTGTATAACAACAGTGTTTAGTTAGGTGAGTGTGGGAAGGGTGGGAAGTGTGGGAGGTGTGGGGAGATTAATCTGTAGGATTCTTTTTGATTTTTGATATACAAAACCGCTAACTTATTAATAAAAATAGAAAAGGAGAGCTAACTATGACTAAGACCATTCAATTTACAACAAAGGTGAATCGAGGAACCATTGTAATTCCTCAAGAATACACAGAGGAGATTCAAGATAATCTAGAAATAGAGGTGATTATTAAGCCTAAAAAAACTCGTTTGATGTATAAACTTTTAGCTAATAGATAACATGGAGAAGAAAGAAAAAAAAGCAGTCCCTGCGTTACGATTTCCTGAGTTTGAGGAAAACTTACAACTTCAATATCTCGGCGACATACTAGATTTTAAGAATGGTATTAATGCTGATAAATCCCAATATGGGCGAGGTAGAAAGTTCATTAATGTATTAGATATTATTAATGATTCCCCTATTGTTTATGATGGGAGCGTGTCACTTTTGCGGGTGGGGTATTAGTTAGCGGACGTTGTCCTACAACTTAGTTGTAACTATCAAGTGCCTGTCAAACTAGATTTTGGGAA
>NZ_JARVCN010000034.1:0-14755 GCF_038442745.1 Crocosphaera sp. Alani8 | reverse complement strand
TTGGCCTAAGTTTTCGCAGCGAGTGACCCCTGGCTTTTTGAGAAGATACTTTTTTTCTACCTTTTTTACTCACTACTTTAGGAATACTATTAATCTACTTACCACGAGCATATAACCTTTAACATGGAAAAGATTATGGATATTTTTTCTAAACTTACCTTAGTTTAAGCACTACAAATACTAACAATTGCTTCTCCCGTTAAACTAAAAGCACGAACTTCAGTGATTTCCACCTTAATTAATTGTCCTTTCAACTCGTCGATATTTCCCTTGAAAAAGGTTAAACGATTGCCTTGAGTTCGCCCCATAACTTGACTGTTATCTTTCGGGTTTTGATCTTCAACTAATACCTCTTCTATTCTCCCTAAATAACGTTGGGAACGTTGTGCTGCTTTTTGTGCCACTAAATGGTTTAATCTTTGTAAGCGATCGCTTTTTACTTCCTCGCTTAATTGTTGCTCCCAAACTGCTGCAGGGGTTCCAGGACGAGGGGAATAAGCAGCAGTGTTCAGTTGATCAAAGCCGATATCATCCACCAATTTTAAGGTGTTTTCAAACTGTTCTTCTGTTTCCCCAGGAAAGCCCACAATGGCATCTGCACTGATAGAAGCATCGGGCATATATTCCCGAATTGTATCGATAATTCTCCGATATTTTTGGTGAGTATAACCCCGTTTCATAGCCTTTAAAACATCATTATCTCCTGATTGAAAAGGAATATGAAAATGTTCGCAAACTTTAGGTAATTCGTCACAAGCTTTGATTAATCTTTCGGTAAAATAACGGGGATGACTGGTGGCAAATCTTAGTCTTTCGATGCCAGGAATATCATGTACTTGATATAATAAATCTGTTAACGTATGTTTATGTCTTCCGCTTGCAGTAACCCCTGGTAAATCCCTTCCATAAGCATCAATATTTTGCCCCAGTAAAGTAATTTCTTTGTACCCTTGTTTTCCTAATAGTTCCATCTCTGCATAAATAGCTTCAGGAGTACGAGATTGTTCCACACCTCTAACACTGGGAACCACACAATAACTACACTTTTCATTGCAACCATAAATAATATTGACCCAAGCGTTTACGGTACTATCTCGACGGGGTTTTGTGATATCTTCTACAATGTGAATAGGTTCGGTGGCAACCACTTGATTGCCATCAAATACTTGGGTTAATAAATCTTCTAAGCGGTTAGCGTGTTGCGGTCCCATTACTAAGTCTAATTCTGGAACCCGTCTCAAGATTTTTTCTCCTTCTTGTTGCGCTACACACCCCGCTACTACCAGGGTTAAATCTGGATTTTTGTGTTTACGTTTGGCCTGTCTTCCTAAGTAAGAATAAACTTTTTGTTCGGCATTATCCCTAATGGTACAGGTATTATAAACGATTAGATCAGCCCCGTTGGGGTCTTGAGACCATTTAAACCCCATGTCCTCCAAAATACCGGCCATGCGTTCTGAGTCAGCTTTATTCATCTGACAGCCAAAGGTGGTTATATGGTAACGAGGTGGGGTTGAGGTCATGATTATAAATGTATTTTAAACGTCCAACTTTCCATTATAGTAAAAATATTAATCATTTGCTCAATTTATCATCCAATTTTCAATTATTAGAGTCTAAAAGTTAGTATTTTTATGAAAATTTAATGATTGGTGAAAAATTATGGATTTTCGATTATCTTCCTACAAAAATTAGCTCAGCAAAAATAATTCAATAAACAAAAATTATCATAAGTTTCCTGTTTACCCTTAAATTTTAGGCTTTTGTGATTCGATAGGGAACTATCCCAGGGCAAAAGAAGACAAAATCAAAGAAAAGAGAAATCTTAGCTTAACACCCCTCCCCTATGGGTCATGGGGTTTATAATGCGAAGAAACCATGTATTAAGATGCTAATGACCAAGACGAATCAACCCATTAGTGGTAAACACTTATTCTTGACGCTGTTTTCCCTTCCGTTTCTGTGGGGTGGAATCTTAGGTGTACCGAGTTCGGCCAAAGATGTTGATATCGAAGTAGGTATAGTACAAAGGTTTGGGGAGACACAAGCAGAAACCCTATCCATTAGCGCAACCAATGGGGATAGTTTAACAGTTAAGTTTCAAAATAACCAAGGACAAAGCCAAACTTTGACCACGACTCAACTCACTCTAAACATAGTTGAAGAATCCTTACCCCAATCTCTACTAAAAGAATACATTGTCTTGAGCGATCACGCCACATTTGAAACTGCAGAAGATAGTGCCAACCAATGGAAAGCTAAGGGTATAAAGGCAGAAGTAACTCAACCTGGTAGATGGCAAGTATGGGCAAAAAGAGATGTTTATGAAACCCCTTTATTACGTCGTTTATTATTAGAAAATCTTCAAGAAAAAGGCTACAGCGATCCTTATTTAGAATCAGCAATTTTAAACAGCAAATCCCAAGCTACTTTTACCATTGCGGGAAAACAATATCAAAGCGATTATTTAGAGATTATTCCTGGAAAAAATCCCGTTCAAGTAGCCCATTCTCGACAAAAAACACGGCGTTATGGTGGTAATTTAAAGCTACAACCCAACTCTTACGGAACCTATACCCTAGTCAACGATGTTCCTTTAGAAACCTATTTGAGAGGGGTTGTTCCCCACGAAATTGGACCCAATGCACCTCAAAATGCAGCTAAAGCGCAAACAATTATCGCCCGTACCTATGCTTTGCGTAATTTACGTCGCTTTAAGGCAGATGAATACGAATTGTGCGCCAGTACCCACTGTCAAGTTTATTATGGATTGAGCGAAACCAGTCCCAAAGCAGACCGAGCGATCGCCGCCACCAAAGGGTTAGTATTAACCTACAATAACGAATTAGTAGATGCCCTTTATTCCTCTACCACTGGGGGAGTGACAGCAAGCTTTAGCGATGCTTGGAATGGGGAAGAAAGACCCTATTTAAAAGCGGTTATTGACTCTCCTAAAAATGTTTGGAATCTCTCTCAAAAATCCTTAGCTGATGAGGAGACTTTTCGTAATTTTATTCGTTTAAGACAAGGGTTTAACGAAAGTGGTCGCAGCGTGTTTCGTTGGAACCGTCAAGCTACTTTAGTTAGTTTAACCAACGATTTAAAGAAATATCTAGAAAGAAGGAAACATCCCTTAGCCAATATCAAAACCATTCGCTCAATGGAGGTCACAGAACGTTCTGATTCTGGACGTATTTTGACTATGGATGTGCAAACAGATTTAGGAGTTATTGAGTTACAAAAAAACGAAGTTCGTAGCGCATTTGGTCCTCCGAGAAGCACTTTATTTTATCTTGATCCTATTTACAATAGCCAAAAAGTATTAACAGGATATGCTTTTGTGGGAGGCGGTTTTGGTCACGGGGTTGGCTTAAGTCAATTTGGGTCTTATAATCTGGCTAATTTAGGTTGGAGTCCCGAAAAAATACTTGCTTTTTATTACCCTGGAACAAAAATTATTCCCCTAGATAATTCTATTGTTTTTTGGAGAGAACAAGATTAGAAAGAGTGGGTGAACAGCGATTAATTACTGTTCACTATTCACTTATTAGGGCTTAGTTTGGACAGATAAAGATGTTCGTCTCTGTCGATAAACAGAAACTACTGTTGCGCTGAGTCCTTTACTATTTAAATCTTCTACTCGCTTTTGTGCTTGTTGAGAATTTTGAAATACTCCAGCATGAATAACCCCTTCGCTTTGACGAATAAAAGCCATCGGTTCGACGGTTTTAACTTGGGATAATAAAGATATATTTTTACCAGCTACTTCAACCCGATAAAAACTAGCATTTTGATTAGGTTGGGTATTAATAGTCTGACTCTCAGAGATAGGTGGATCTCCATCTAAAGTTTGAGCTGGTATAGTTTGGGGAGCAGAAAAAGTATACTCTTTAATGGGGGTTGAAGTCTCAACAGTGGGAATAACTCGATTAACAGGAGACTCAGAGTTTACCATTTTAGGTAAAGGAGGTGGGGGTAACTCACGGTTAGAGGTGGTTTGGGCTAAACTCATCGGGGTTGAAGCGATGGTTAATAAGAAAAAACACAAACCAGTTGGACTCTCTTTTAAGGAGGAAAGGAAACTAATTATTCCTTTAAAAGTCTTAACAATTAAGCGATCGCCAGTGCTAAACATAACATAAACCTAGAATAAACACATCCTCACACCTTAAACAACAAAAATTTTCGTTGTCTTCGGGTTAATCAACATTGTAATACCGAAAATGTTAGCCTATAGAGAGTACAGAGTCGGTTTTTGAATTTTTTAAGAAACGTTTAACAATGAAGAAGGTTGTTGTGGGTTTATCTGGTGGTGTGGATAGTTCGGTGGCTGCCGTTAGTTTACAGCATCAAGGTTACGATGTAATAGGGTTGACCCTCTGGTTAATGAAAGGAAAAGGACAATGTTGTTCCGAGGGAATGGTAGATGCTGCCTTCATTTGCGAACAGTTAGACATTCCCCACCATATCGTGGATACGAGGGATTTATTTACAGAAAATATTATTGATTATTTGGTGTCTGGTTACGAGTCTGGGGTAACCCCTTTACCTTGTTCCCAGTGTAACCGCGCAGTGAAATTTGGGCCGATGTTAGCTCATGCTCAAAAAGAGTTAGACTGCGATCGCATCGCAACCGGTCATTATGCTCGTATTGGTTACGATGAAATAAGTCAACGCTATCAGTTATTACGGGCGATCGATCGCAATAAGGATCAATCTTACTTTTTATACGATCTCTCCCAAGAAATTTTAAAAGGAACTATTTTCCCCTTGGGAGAACAAACCAAAGAAGAAACCCGACGTATTGCTGCTCAATTTAACCTAAAAACCGCCAGTAAACCAGAAAGTCAGGATTTATGTCTGATTGAAGCTCATGGTTCTATGGCTACCTTTCTAGATCAGTATATCAAACCCAAAGAAGGGGAAATTGTGGATCTCGATGGCAAGGTTTTGGGTACTCACCAAGGGGTTCATCACTATACCATTGGACAACGCAAAGGGTTGGGTATTGCTGCCCCAGAACCCCTCTATGTGGTTAAATTAGATGCGGTGATGAATCGGGTGATTGTGGGCAACCGTGCTGATGGAGGCCGTTCTGATTGTACGGTAGAACGTTTAAACTGGGTTTCTATTGCTGAACCGGTTTCACCTATCGCTGCAGAGGTACAGGTGCGTTATCGTTCAAAAGCTGTTCGGGTTACTATTATTCCCCTAGAAGATCATCGGGTAAAATTACAGTTTAATGAGCCTCAATTTGGCATTACACCGGGTCAAGCGGCGGTTTTCTACGATGGGGAGATTGTTCTCGGTGGGGGTATTATTGAACGATAAATTTAGTTAATTTTCTTGTTCAAATTGTTCAATAATAGACTCAATTACTTTATTCTCGATATCCGCTTGATCGGATTTGGCGTAAATTGTAGCAAGAATGATGTTAGTTTCTTTTTTGAGATAGTATAAAACTCGATAACCTGCACTTTTACCTTTTTGGATATCGCGGTTTTTTAGACGCACTTTAAAGACTTGGTATTTAACGCCTGCAATTAGATCACCTAGAGTTTCTCCTCCTTGTAATTGGTCAATTAGAGGGACTAAATCCTCACGAATTGAGCGAAAGAGTTTAGAAAGTTTACCGAGGTCTTTTTTAAAACGAGATGTTAGGTAGATTGAAATAGGTTGGGATTTATTCGACATCAATTCCTTCCCATATTTGACTGATAGGAATGGTTTGATCGCTAAAAGCTTGTTTGAGTCCCTCCTTAATTCCTTCTAAGATTACCTCATCAGGAGTGTCATGATCTTCTGGTGTATTTTCAGGTTGAGAACTCATTACAATGACTACCTTATAAGTGCCTTCTGCAATGTCATCGGGTAAAGCAATATTTAAAATATGATTTTTATTGACCTTAACTTCGGTTTGAATAGTGTGCATCGTTTTTCTTTTAGGATCAAAGTTATTACGTCAACATTTTAACAAAAAGTTATAATTGGCGATCAAAAGACCTGTTATCAAATCACTTGTGCCTAAAAGTTCATTGAAATTCTGCTGTTGTTAAATAGTTAATTCACTGCTAGTTGCCAATTCATGGCGCATTATTAAATAACTCAAGTCAGCCACTATGTAAAGTTTTGTTAAGAATTTCGGATTCATAGGTGTCTTTTGCAGATAACTCAATAGGCGTTATTCAAAGAGGCAACATGAAAAATAAACTTGTGAAGGGACTTTTAGGTGAAAAGGCTGGCAATACAGTTATAGCTGTATGGCGTTGGGCTTGGGGTTTACCGGTGGAGCAGGGCGGTAAAGTTGCTGAAAAGGTAGCTCAACAATCTTTACAAGATATGCACGAAAAAATTCAACAGCTTGCGGCTGGAGTAGCTAAAGTGGTTGCTGCCCATGAAAAAGCTAAAGGGAAATATCTTGAGAAATGCGAAGAAATTTCCCATGCACAAAAGCAAGCGAAAATTGCTCAAGAAAAAGGGAATGAAGAAGCAGCAAAAATTGCCATTACCAAGGTGATTATGATTGAAAAAATCATTCCTCAATTATTGGAAATGGTGAATAAATCAGAAAAAATCATGATGACTGCCCAAGATAATCTTAGGCGAGAAAAAGAAAAATTGGAAACCTATAAGTTAGAGATGGCTAATTTATCGACTCTTACAGAAATGAATGAAGCAATGAAGAAAATTTCTGCTACCACTAATACGTTGGATTTAGGCTCAGCTAGTAGTCAATTTGTGGAAGCTCAGAATGCTATTGAAGGTCGTTATCTAGAAGAAATGTCGGTTGTTGAATTATCAGAAAGTGCTACAGATAAACTAGATGATCAATTGAATGAATTGACCTTAGAAGATGAAATTTCTAAACGTTTAAAAGAGTTAGAATAGATGGCATTTAATTGTAACAATTTTATCTGAGAAACAACAACAGAAAACACATACATGGAGTAACTGCATTATGGCCACAAATACAAGGACTAATTCTCGGTTTAAAATCCCTCCTATTGTTTGGATTGTATTAGCTATTGGTTTGGTTTTTGGTATTCCCAAACTAATACCATTGATTATGCCGAAAGAAACAGATCCCAGATTTAGTGAAGGGAATAATTTACATATTTTGGGAACTAGTAATGAGTACAAAAGACAGGGAATAGAAGCCTACAGTAAGAAAGATTTTAAATCGGCACAACAACATTTTCAATCATCCCTTCATCAGCAAAGAAATGATCCAGAGTCCTTGATTTACTTAAATAATAGTCGAGCCAAAGATAATCAAAGATTTCTACAATTAGCTGTGGTTGTTCCCATTGGCAGTAACTCAAATATTGCCCAAGAAATCTTACGAGGAGTGGCACAAGCACAAAATGAGATAAACAACAAAGGGGGAATTAATGGGCAATTTTTACACATTACTATTGTCAATGATAATAACGATCCCGAAATTGCTCAAGAAGTCGCTCATAAATTAGTTGACAACTCAGATATTATGGCAGTAATTGGTCATAACGCTTCTACCGTTTCTCAGGCAGTTGCTCCTATTTATCAAGAGTCTGGGTTAGTCATGATTACACCAACAAGTTCCGCTGAAGGTATCCCAGATGTAGGAAATTATATCTTTAGAACCCTACCTAATACGAATTTGATGGCTGAAACTTTAGCTAACTATGCACTTAAAAATGGTAAAAAATCAGCTATTTGCTACGACTCTAATTCTTTAGCTTCAAGGTCTTTTAAAGAAACCTTTTCTACTGTTTTTATGCAAAATAAGGGACGATTATCTACTAGTGTTTGTGACTTATCGGCACCTAATTTTGACGGGGATCAAGAAATAAGTGAAGCTGTCAATAATGGGGCTGATACCATGCTAGTTATACCCCATATTGATCGACTCGAACAAGCCCATATTTTGGCAGAATCTAATCAAGGAAAATTAAAGCTTTTAGGGGACATTACCTTAAATACTATGAAAACATTGCAAGCAGGAGAATCAATGAAAGGGTTATCTATTGTTGTTCCCTGGAGCGCAAAAAATCCAGCAACTCAAACCTTTGCTACCTCTGCACGACAAGTTTGGGGAGGGGATGTTAATTGGCGCACAGCAAGTGCTTATGATGCCACCAATACCCTCATTGAAGGGTTAAGGCAAGGTGAAACCCGTGAGACACTCCAAAAAGCTTTAGAAAGATCTCAGTTTAGAGCAAAAACTATTAATGGAGAAGTGAAATTTTTGCCTAACGGTGATCGCTCTGGTAAGGGTATTATTCTAGAAGTTAAACCCTCCCAAAAACATGAGACAGGCTATAATTTTATGCCCCTCAAATAATGAGTGTAACTAATTTTTAGTGGTGCTTAAGTTACTTTAGTTATGATGATTAACTGTGAAAACTGCTTATGTGCGAAGTCGATGAACAATTAAACCAACTTCTTCAAGAAGCTAGAGGAAAAAATACTAATAGTCCAACCTATAAACTACTGTTTCACCAGATTATGTTGAAAATGCAACAATCAGGAAAAATTTCAAAACGTCGCTATGACTTAGATGTTGATTCTTATCATAATGCTCTCCTAAAAACTTGGGAATGGTTACGCTGTAATTTGTCAGATTATAATCCAGATAAAGGAAGTATTTATTCCTGGTTTAACAAAACCTTGTCATTCAGGATAATGGATGCAGAAATAATAAGATTAAAGCAAAAAAATAGTACTGCTAATCCTTTTTTTGATGCCCTTACAGGCAAATGGATTAATCCTATTGAATTAATTCCTGCACCTCCTAAAACATCTGATATTTTGCAAGAAATTGAGGCATTTTTAGATGATAATAAAATTCAACTAGAGTCTAATCACCCTCAAAATTGTCCTCAAGGAAACTGCTATTATTTACTTAAACATCGTCTTCCTATAGGAGAAACTAAGGCTTGGAAAATCTTGGCAGAAGAGTTAGAAAGTAATCCCAAAACCTTGAATAGTCACTATCAGAAAAAATGTCTAAAATCTCTAAAAGATTGGTTAAAATCTCAAGGATATGAATTATAGATACACACCCCAGATTACTGTATTTACAGAGACAATAAAACAATGACTGACTTTACCAATAATTCCTTACAATCTGTTACCATTCCCTTAACACAAAGCGATCATAATATCGCCTTAAAATTTGCCAAACCTCAAACAAGTAAAAGCAAACAACAACAGGTTTATGTCAATGTACTTTCTGTTTTAGTAGTTAAACATTATTTAGAAATTCTTGGCATTAAATCAGATTTCAATAAGAGTTATGTGTCTCAAGATTTTTATCATCTAACTGGTGATATTGCCGATCTGAAACTTACTGATTCTCACCTCGGAAAACAAGGACATTTAGAATGTCGTCCTTTAATGAAAGAAGATAATAATATTCATATTCCTGTTGATGTTTCTCAGGATCGTATTGGCTATATTTTTGTTCAATTTGATGATTATTATCGAGAAGGTTTAATTTTAGGATTTTTGCCTACCATCGCTCAAGAAATTATCCCTATCCATCAACTACAATCTCTCCCCCAGTTTCTGGAATTTCTTTATATCAAATCAGTTAAATTAAGAGACTGGTTTGAGCATCAATTTAGTGATTCATGGTTATCATTAGAAGAAACGATAAAACTAGCTCAACTTCAACCTCAAATCACCTTTCAATTGTTTCCTGTATTTCGTTCTTTGCCGATCAATGGACTTCAGAAACAATTAAAGAAACTAGACAATAATATTAACTTAGATCAACCCATAAATGGACTTGTTAAGATTATTAAGACTACAGACAATGAAAAAATGTTTTGGGATGCAGTCGCACTCTTAAGACTATTAGAACCTTCTCATCCAGACATTGGAATTATCAGAATTAAGCAACTTACAAACTATTTAGAAAGTCCCCTTATCTTGATGATCCATGTTGTTGAGAAACAAAGCCAAACAATAGCGATTGCTTTACAAGTTAACTCCCTGACTGCGGATAATAAATTACGTCCCCATTTAACCCTAAGTCTTTTTGAAGGCAGTGATCAACTGTTAAAAGAAATTGTTACCCATTCTCAACCTCTAGATATGAATATTAAGTTAAAATTTAATGCAGTGTTGGGTGAGGAATTTACAGTTAAACTAACATTAGGAGATAAAGTTTTTAGTGAACACTTTATGGTCTGAATACGGAGTTGGGTATGGACAAACAGATTATTCTGCAAATTATAGGAGGCACTTTTGAGCAAGGATTTGCTGTAATAGTACAAATTAGTAAAAAAGGACAACCTATTCGGTTTAATTATCAGGGAAAATTACCGGAAAATACCGAAATAATTCCTGCTTATCAGCAGTGGCAAAACGATTATTATTTGAGTCCTAAAATTCGTTCTGCTGGTATTAGAAACCACCGTATCCAACTATCAGATGAATTAACTGAGGTAGTTTCTGAGGATGATTATCAAAATAGTCAAAAAAACTTACAGAAAGTTATGGAACAATGGTTGGATTCTCCAGAAATTAGGGAGATACAGGCTCATATTATAGATGAAATTAATAAACATGAATCCGCACAATTAATTATTAGTACAAATAATGCTGATTTACAACGACTACCCTGGCAAATTTGGAATTTGTTTAAACGTCGTCCTCTGATAGAAGTTAGCTTTAGTTCAGGTGATTTTTATCATTAATGTAGTCTGATAAAGGGTGAAAAATGACAATTACAGTAATAAAAAAACCTAACATTTTAGTTATCTTTGGAAACAAGCAAGATCTAAATTTAGATAGAGATCAAGAAATCATTGGAGACTTGACTAAAAAAGGAGCTAAAATAACTTGGTTACAGGAATCAGATACAGAAAAAGTTACCAAAAAAAAGTTAATTAAACTATTATCAACACAATCTTGGGATATTTTATTTTTTGCTGGTCATAGTTACTCTTTTTATGATCAAAATAATCAAGAAAATGGTATAATTTTATTGAATAAAGATGAAGGAATGTCTCTAATAGAGCTTAAAACTGCTCTAAAGAAAGCAGCAAACAAAGGACTAAAAATATGTATCTTTAATTCTTGTGATGGATTATTTTTAGCCCGAAATTGTGCTAATTATGGCATTCCTAAAACTATATTTATGCGAGAACCTATTCCCGATAAGGTAGCTCATGATTTTTTAGAAGCATTTCTTTTACAGTTTTCTCAAGGAGAATCTTTAGAATTATCTCTTCGTCATAGCAGAAATATTTTAGAAGATAAATATGAACAAAATAAGGAAAATATACCAGGAATTAGTTGGCTACCAACCCTTTACCAAAATCCTACCAGTCCCCTAATTATTTGGGAACCAATTAATCATAAGAAAAAAGTTATTATTCTGGCTATATTTACACTATTAATATCCTTATCAATCTACCAATTTTTCAAAATCAGATCTAGTCCTAATCCTCGTTTCAGTTAGGGAGAAATTAGTTTATTTGAAGCTAATAAAAATCAGGAACTAATTAAAAAAGCTAATCAATCCTATGGACAAAAAAGATGGCAATTAGCTGCCAGTCAGTTTCAAGAAGCACTAAAGAAAAATAAAAATAACCCTGAAATTGTGATCTATAAAAATAACGCTCAAGCAGAACTTAAGCAAAAGATTGAAATTGGGATAGTTATCCCCGTTAATAATCCTAATATTGCCCAAGAAATGTTAAGAGGAGTAGCACAAGCGCAAGAAGAAATTAATCAAAAAGGTGGCATTAATGGAAGCTTATTACAAATTACTATTGTTAACGATGATAATAACCCAAAAGTTGCCGAAGAAGTAGCTAAACAATTAGTAAAAAACCCAGAAATTATGGCAGTGATTGGCCACAACTCATCAGAAGTTTCCTTAAAAGCAGCTAGAATTTACCAAACAGAAGGCTTAGTGATGATTAATCCAACTAGTTCAGCTGATGGTATTACCGATGTGGGTGACTATATCTTTCGTACTTTGCCTCAGATTGAATCTATGGCTAAAATTTTAGCTAACTATGCCAGAGTAAATAACAAAAAAATAGCTATTTGTTACGATTCTCAAGCCTTCGCCAGTAAATCTGTTAAAGATCAATTTACAGCAGCTTTGGGGGCAGAAAAAAGTCAATTGACCAATAGTATTTGTGATTTGCATTTACCTGCTTTTAATGCCAATCAAGAGATAACTGAAGCCGTCAAATATAAAGCTGATACTATGCTGATCCTTCCCCACATTCAGCAATTGGAAAAAGCCTATGAAGTAGGCAAAGCAAGTCAAGGAAGATTACAACTTTTGGGATCTTTTTCTCTGTATACCATCACAACCCTCGAAGCAGGAAAATCAATGGAGGGAATGATTCTTGTTGCCCCCTGGAGTCCGAAAAATCCCTTAAATAAGCCCTTTGCTGCCTCTACCCGAAAATTTTGGGGGGGAGATGTCTCTTGGCGCACAGCAACCACCTATGATGGCACCTATGCTGTGATTAATGGGTTAAAACAGAGTCAAACCCGTGAAAGTTTACAAGATATCCTAGAAAATCCTCAATTTAACAGTGAAACTATCAATGGGGTAGTGAGATTTTTTGAAAACGGCGATCGCCAAGGGGAACCCTTTTTGGTTCAAGTTAAACCTTCTAAAAATCACCCCACCGGTTATGATTTTCAAATTGTAGATCAGAAAAAAACTAACAAATAGTTTAATTTTCTTGTTCAAATTGTTCAAGATCTAAACACAATTAGAACCTCGTGTTGCACTTTAGTTGACTTTAGAGGCAAAAAAACCATAAGCATTGGCTACTTGTGAGAGGAATAATAAAGTACACAAAAAGATTTTCGATGATGCTTGATGCTTAGTGGTAAGGGGATAGGTTAACAGTTTCCAATAAAAATTTATGGGTTCAACTTTGAGGGATGTTTGATTGCGTTGGGAACGAAGTTGATGAAAATAGTACGCACCACAACCATAATTAAAGTGTTGTCGCCAGAATTTAGCCAAGCTGAGATGATGGGAATGATAAATGATAGCGTTTGGGACATAGTGTAAAGAATAACCACTAAATAACCAGCGATCGCAGAATTCCCTATCTTCTCCCGCAGCCAAAGGAAAGGTAACATCAAACTGTCCTACTTTCTGGAATAAATCTCTGGATAGGGCAAAATTATTAGAGGCAAAAAAGGTTGCTTGATGGGAATCGTTATTGTAATAGTCGTAGATATAGTCTATGAGTAGTTGACTGGCGGTTGAATAAGGATTGTCTAAGAGGGAGTTGATTGTTTTTCCCCCTACAAGGGCGTTTGGAGCCTCAGAGAAGCCATTTTCTAGGGCTGATAGCCAGTTTGGAGCTAGGGTACAGTCGTCATCGGTAAAGGCTAAATACTCTGCTTTGGCGGCTTCTGCCCCCCTATTACGGGCGGCGGCTGGACCGGCATTGGCTTGGCGAATCAGGGTAAGATTAAGGCGATCGCTGTAACTATTAACAATGGTATCAAGGGGGTTTTTGCTACCGTCATCTACGATAATGACTTCAAAGCGGTCTTGTGGATAGTTAAGATCTCTAAGGGAATCTAAACAGGTTTTTAGACGTTCTGGACGATTATAGGTAGGAATAACAATAGAAAAAGTTAAAGAAGATTGGCTCATGATAAATTGATTTAATACAAAAAGGTTAAATTTATAAATTTTAAGACTTAGATTGAGCAAGACTAAATAATCGTAGTAAATCTTTCCAGATTTCGGAAGCTAATAAACGAATGGCTAACCCATAAATAACTATTCCAGAAACTGTACAAATAACAATTAAAGCTAGGGGAGTTAAGATTTCTATGAATAAAATTTTAACTCCTATAATTGCAGTAGTCATAAGTATTGTACTAATTAAAGGAGCTAAAAATTGTTTTAAATAGATTTTTAAAGGAGCATGAATCAAGATACTAACCATCCATTGCCCAATGGGGAACATTATATAACCTCGAATGACATAGGCTAAGGCAACTGCAACAATACCCCAACGCACAGCAATCGCAAAAGCAATAACATTTAAAGTAGCATTAACTAAGCTAAGATTTAATCGCCAATGGGGTTTATCCATAGCCAAAAACACTGAACTTTTAAAAAAAGAAACTGAGCGTCTTAAACCGTCGAATGCCAATATCTGTAGCACAAGAACAGAAGCAAGCCACTGTTCACCAAACACGGTCAAGATAACTTGTGGTGCCAAAACTACCATACCTAAAAAAGTAGGAAAAGCCACTACGCTAGTTAACTGAGTCGCACGATAAAAAGCACGTCGAAACTGCTCTAGATTCTCTTGTAAACGGGAAAAAGTTGGTAAAGCTACTTGGTTACTGGTACTAACCAATAATTGTGTCATAATTGTCAAAATTCGATAAGCAAGACTATATAATCCCAGTGCCTCCACACCTAAAAAATAACCAATTAAAAAATCATCAGCACGAGTGCTAAAGAAGCTTAAAAAGTTAAATCCTAGGGTCGTAATACCAAAATGCCATAAATCTCTAAAATGACCCATAGATATTCGCCAACTAGGTCGCCAGTCGCTCAAACGCCATAAAACCACAACTGCGACCAACTCATACATCATTTGTTGACCAACTAAACTCCAAACTCCAAATCCCTGTAGGGCCATTCCTATTCCTACTACCCCACTGATGAGAACTGCAAACAAGGAACGGAGGGCGATGACTTTAAACTCACATCTTGCACCAAGAAAAGTTGATATGAGAAGCGATGGCTAAAACC
>NZ_JARVCN010000033.1:0-45858 GCF_038442745.1 Crocosphaera sp. Alani8 | reverse complement strand
CTTTGTCCCCTAACTTTCGGCGAGTCCCCCCAGACTTTTTGAGAAGCTTCATATTGGCTTTGTAGAAATCAAATTTTCCCAAGATAGAGATATTTTAATTAATGCTTTACTTGAACATCCGGACTGTAATAATATTCAATTTGAAATCTTAGATTTTTCTGATCCTAGTCTCCGTTTTTTAAGGGATGAATTAGTTACTGAATTAAAACAGGTTAATATTCAACCCAATAAAAAATTAATTTTACTAATTACTGGTTTAGAAAAATCTATCGGTATTGTAGAAGAATATCCTTCTGTATTAACTAATCTTAATTTTGTACGAGATGATTTACGAACAAGTATTCCTCATCCCATGCTGTTATTTTTACCAGATTATGCCTTAACTCGTTTAGCAAAATATGCCCCTGATTTTTGGGCATGGGGTAGAAAGGTTTTTACTTTTAAAACTAATCGTAATAATTTAATGATGAATAGTCATAATATTATTTATTCTGAGCATAATATTAATAAACTAGACTCACAAAAAAAACAAGCAAGAATTGAACAATTATTGAATCTATTAAATGAGTATAATACGTCTCCTGAAGAAAAAACTAGGAATGATTTATTAATGATTAGTAATATTAACAATAAATTAGGCAATGCTTATCGTTCTTCAGGACAATATATAAAAGCGATTATCTTTTATCAACAATCTTTAGACATTAAAAGACAAATACGAGATAGACAGGGTGAAGGTAATTCTTTAGTTAATTTAGGTAATGCCTATAAATCTTTAAGAGAATACCAAAAAGCCAGAATTTATTATCAACAATCTTTAAACATTTCTAGAGAAATAGGAGATAGACTAGTAGAACTGAAATCTTTATGCAATTTAGGCAATGCTTATCAATGTTTAGGAGAATGCCAAAAAGCCATAAATTATTATCAACAATCTTTAAACATTTCTAGAGAAATAGGAGATAGACAAGGTGAAGGGAATTCTTTAGGCAATTTAGGCATTGCTTATCGATCTTTAGGAGAATATCAAAAAGCTATAAATTATTATCAACAAGCTTTAGTAATTAAAAAAGAGATAGGATATAAACTAGGAGAAGGTATTTCTTTAAGCAATTTAGGCAATGTGTATATCTTTTTAGGACAATACGAAGAAGCAATTAACTATAATCAGCAAGCTTTATATGTCTTTAGAGAAACCGGGAATAAATTAGAAGAAGCTCACACTTTATTAAATTTAGGCGGAACTTTTGTGAATATTCAACGTAATGATGATGCAATAGAAGCCTTTCGTAATGCACGTAAATTATATCAAGATATGGGACTAAATAAATATGTTGAACAATGCGACGATGCAATTAATATTTTAGAAAATGATTTTTAAGTCTTCATTGCGAGGGGGAATATAAACAGTCAGTCTTGATTTTGAGTAAAAATACTCCCAAGTAATCTACCATAGATATGGAAATTGCTTCGTATCAATATATTAAGAATTAAAATACAAATTCTCCCCACACTCAACTTAACTAGAATATTTATACACCCAATTGAAAACCGTTATCAGGATTTCTTCTATAATAAAGATAAACTCCTCACAAAAATTGTCTATGCAGTGGAATTCATCTCTAGTTCAAGAAAAAATTAGCTTCAACTTTAAAAACACAGACTTACTTTTTCTTTCCTTAAGTGATCCTTCCTATGGAAAACAAATCAATCAACCCGACAGTGATAATCAACGCTTAGAATCTCTAGGAGATACGTTACTAGAACTCATTGTTATTGATTACTTATATCATCATTTTCCTTATTTAAGTATTAGTAAAATGACTGCTTTAAGAGATAAGTTATTAGACAAAGAAAAACTCACTACTCTTTGGTTTAGTTTGGGTTTAGGGGAAAGTTATCCTTTTCTAGATGTTAATCAAGAAAGACATCGTTTACGGGTTCAACCAAGTAATCCTTTTGAAAAATCCCTCAAAGCATTAGTAGGAGCAATGCATATTGATCGAGGTTTTTCTCAGTCTTATAACTGGTTTAATAAACACTTGATTGCTCCTATATTAGAACGACATCAAAAAGGTCATTTAGAGCGAGTTACTCCTGAGAAACAGTTAAATCTTTTAGGTTCTTCTCTATTAAAAGTGACTTCTTTTGATTACTTATACCGTCTTTTACCCTATGTTGAACCAGCGAAACTAAAAAAGTTATCAAAAACATTAACCTCAAAAAAACAACAAACAGAATACCTAAAGAAATTGACAGAAGAAGACTGGGAAATTATAAATATACAACAAAATACAATATCTAAAAAGTCTTTTCCTTCTGTATTCGGTGCCATGTTTATTCATTTTGATAGTGAAAACCCCAAAACTCGCTACCGAAATAGTCGAAAATGGTTCAAGGAAAACTTTATTGATGAAGACGAAATTTTATACGATGCGATCGCTTCCTTACTTAGGGATGGTATTCCGCAAAAATGGATTATTCGTGAAATTTTAGGTTACAAAAGTAAAAATTATGATCAAGGGAGACAGCGATTTTATGAACTTATGGACCAAAGTAGTTCCACAATTGTTGATGATAAAAGCTAAAATGTAATCACGCTGGGAATTGATTTTTATTGGTGCATCAAATCAAAAACATCGTTGATCTTTTCTAAGTCCATCACATGAGTAATTAGAAAAGGTGGAAGTCCTCATATAGTGGAAAATTTTTCGGCCCTTACTAATTCCAATTAATAGTTAATTAAAATCGACTAAAATATATGGAGATTTACTTTTTATATTATCGTAAAAAGACTATTTTTTATTTACTTTTGGTCTTAATTATGGTAGCATCAGACTCACCAAGTAAAGCTCAAGAATTCAACAAAAATAGAAATATATCTCAACCGAAAAATTTAACCCATCTTCAAGAACAAAAACCAGGTTGGAGTCAATGGAAAACTTGGAAAAACTTCCCACACGATCAAATTCAATTAGGATTTTCTAATTCTGATTATGGTAGCATGATGGACTTAGAATATAAATGTTTTAATCAGGTTGGTTCTGAAAATGACGAGAAAAAATATCAAACTTATTGGTATCGTATTGCTGAACAAAAAGAACCATCAAAATACCTAAAAATAGAAGTGGGATGTTTACAAAATAATCAATTTACTGCTACTTCAATTGTTAATGGACTATTTATAAATTATAATTCTTCTTCTAGTTCCAATATTCAGTTTTGCTTAATAAAAAGTAGTTAACATCGAGAACCTTACAAAAAGATTATAATTATGGCTTATTAATCCTTCTTGAGTACAATTAATTTTACTATTGGAGAATACAATAATGCAGATAAAGCTTGCTTTTAAAGTAGCTAGTATTACTTTAACTCTTTATTGAGAGTCTGTTGATCCCGACTCTCCCCTCTCCTCATTTCCCAACTTCAATTAAAAATAATGACTATGCAAAACGAAGAAAAAAGTCCCTCTAATTTAGTTAAACTAATTCGTACCACTTTCATCGGTGGATTTTTAGTTGTTCTTCCTGCTTATTTAGCTATTTTAGCTTTCAATAAAACAGTAAAAGCACTATTAGGATTAGTAGTTGTTTTATTAAAACCCATTACCAATGTATTAGGAATTGATAAAAATGTCATTGCTTTGCCGGTTTCTTTGTTTATATTTTTGTTAATTTGTTTGATTGCAGGAATAATCTTAAAAACTCGTTATTCTGTCATTTTTAGACAAACTCTTGGACCAATTTTAAGGAAAATTCCAGGTTACTTATTAATTCGTAGTTTAACTAATAGGGTAGCTAAATTAGAAAGAAGTGATGCTTTAGCAGTAGGATTTGTTGCTTTGGGACAAAGTTATGAGTCTTTATCTCCTGGATTTTTAATTGAAAAACATGATAATGGAATGCACACTGTTTTTGTTCCAACTGTTCCCACTCCAACGGTTGGAAACTTATACTTAGTACCATCAGAAAGAGTTTTTACTGTGGATGTTCCTTTACTGGATATGGTTAAATTTATTTCCAAATGGGGTGAAGCTTCCCCTCAGTTAAGTGAGGCAATAAAACAAATCAAAACAGAACATGAATCTTGATTATCTTAACTGATTAATTAGTTTCAATTCCAGTTAGAAACGGGGGGAAATTAATCCCCCTTCTCTATTAAATAGCTTTAGAAAATGACTGTTCTTTACGTCCTTTGAGATAAGGATCAAATACAGCAGCAATATTTCTAATTAACCAGCGGCCAGTATTAGTAACTTCTAAGCGATCGCTATGTAAATGGATTAAACCATCGGCCTCTAATGGTTGAAGATCGATTAATTCTTGGGCAAAATATTCGTCAAAATCAAGACCAAAATGAAGATTATACTTCTCTTCAATACGATCTTTATAGAGTTCAGATTGACACATTAATTCCATAATTACGGAACGACGAATGATATCGTCTTTGCTTAAAGTAACTCCTTTTTCGATCGGTAAATGTTCAGCTTCTAGAGTTTTATAATAGTCTCTAATTTTCTTATGATTTTGAATATAGACATCGTGTAACATACTAATTGATGTCATTCCAAAAGCAAAAAGATCGGATTCTGGTTTGGTTGTGTAACCTTGGAAATTACGGTGTAAATCTCCTGCTGATTGGGCGATCGCTAGTTCGTCGTTGGGTTTAGCAAAGTGATCCATTCCAATAAATAAGTAATTATTATTGTTGAATTCTTCGATGGTCATTTGCAAAATTGCCAGCTTTTCTGATGCGTTGGGAAGTTCATTGACAGGTAGTTTTTTTTGCGCAGATTTGATCCAGGGAATATAGGCAAAGTTAAATACAGCAATGCGATCAGGATCTAGTTCTATGGTTTTTTCAACTGTATTTTTGAATGTATGTCTATTTTGATAAGGGAGTCCATAAATAAGGTCAACGTTTACACTTTCAAACTTAGCTTCTCTCATCCAACCCATGACATTAAATAACATTTCTTCGGGTTGAATACGGTTGATGACTTTTTGTACTTTGGGATCGAAATCTTGGATACCAAAACTAATACGATTAAAACCTAAATTTCTCAAGAAAAAGATAAGATTGCGGTCAAGATATCTTGGGTTAACTTCAATGGATATCTCCGCATTTTTGTCAATATTAAAGTTATTAACTAAGGTAGTAAATAATTGATCGATTTGCGATTGATTTAGATAGTTAGGGGTTCCTCCACCCCAATGAATTTGATTAACTGGGCGATCAGGGGAAATTAATTGGGCGGTTCTTTGGATATCTTTAATTAAATATTCTAGATAAGGAGAAGCAATTTTTTTGTTTCCTGCAATAATTGTGTTGCAACCACAAAAATAACAAGCGGTTTCGCAAAAAGGAATATGACAATAGAGAGAAAGAGGTGTATTTTTGTGGTTTCCTGTAGCTATTCCTGCACGAAATTCAGGTTCTCCTACTTTTGTTTTTAGTTCTGTTGCTGGGGGATAACTAGTATATCTAGGTAAAGATTTGTCGTATTTTTTGATTAATTCTTGATCAAATGCAATAGTTTTAGCCGCTAAGTTCATATTCTTAATTAGCCTCTCAATGGTTTAATAATTCACCGAAAATGGATCACAAAAAAAGGGGGAGTCAGTTCAACAAAAATAGCAACTTTTTTGTTTATTTTCCTGACATTTCCCCTAGATAATAATTGGGGTTTTACTTTATTCTGCAATAACTAAATTGTGAGGATGACCCTTACTATGAGGGTTTTCTGTTACCCCAGGAATGTCTTGACGAGTGATTAATTCAAATACATGATCCCCGATAGCTTCTCGGACATCAGTTTCCAATTCATGCACCAAATCTCGGTTTAATTTGAAAGCATGATTAGCTTCATCGATGACCTTTTTTTCTAATGCTTCATCGATAGGTAATTCGTTTAAACCGTCACGATATTTTCCTTTGAATTTTCCTTTAGCTTCTGGGGTAGAAATTTGCTCAAATTCATAAAATTGGGTTCCCTTACCTTCTGGTAATTCTAATGCAGAACGAGCAATCTTTTTAAAACTTTGTCCACCGGATAAATCCCCCATATAACGCACATAAGAATGAGCAACTAATAAGGTAGGTTCAACCTGGGAAACTTCTCTAATTCTTGCTACATAGGTTTGAACTGCAACGGAAGGAAAAATATCTGCAGCCCAGTTTTTTCCGTAGTAATATTCTAAGTCTTGTGCCAAGTTTGGTTTACGATTTAATTCGGGGAAATATATCTTACTAATAACGGGATCTTCTTTGTGGCGTTCTAGTTCTTCTTCTAGGGTAGAATACAAGAAGTAAAAGTCAGCTAAAAGTTTACGGAAGGGTTCTCTTTCGACAATACCCTTGAGAAAACATTTAGTAAAGGCTGTATTCTCTGCTAAGGTGTGAGAATGACTGGTTCCTTCTCGAAGCTTAAGGGCTAAGTTATTATTCATGATCAATACCTCTTATTAGCAGTCAGACGTTAGAATTTAGGGAAAAATTACTCTTTCTATCCTCAGCAATCAATCCACTGAAGTAATCTTCATTTCAATTTATTACTATACAGTTATATTGTCAGCTAACGGCTAAATGTAGTAAAACTTAACACAACTAATCTCTTACGAATAAAGTAACCAAGGAAACTTACCTACACCAGCATAAAAATATAGAAAAGTTGCTACGATAAACAGTGAAATAAAACCTACCATACAAACATAATCGGTTGAAGTTAATATTGACTCGTGTAAATAGGTTCTTTTTGAACTACCAGAAAATGCTTTTGATTGTAACACTACTTCTAATTTTTGAGATTTAGCCATTGCATTTAAGATTAAAGGAACTGCAATGGTTGCGTATACGCTTACTTTTTTAACAATACTCATTTTTTCTAAGGCTAATCCTCGTAATCTTTGTGCCTCTAAAATACCTTGTATTTCTTCTAATAATAAAGGGAAAAAGCGCAAGGTTGATGAAAAAATGAAGACAATTTTATAAGAAATTTTTGCCTTTACCATTCCTACAACCATATCATTGACATCAGTTGTAAAAATGCCCAAGGGTATAATTAAAACCATTGTTAATGTTTTAAAAACAATGTTCAACCCATAGACAATCCCTTCTTGATTCATGGTTAAACCACCAACCCAAAACCATTCTTTAGGTAGGGAAAAAATCGGTGTTAATTTATCTGTATTTAATAGTGTTTGCACTTGGGAAACATTAAAAAATCCCATCACCACAACTATCAAAATATAAAAAGGTATCATCACCTTAAGAACAGTGCTAAGGTATTCAGACTTTACACCAGCAAAAACACAAGCAATACCGACAATAAATGTTAAAAAACCACCGGTTACAGGACTCTCCCAAACAAAAGCAATTATGGTGACAACTGCCATCATTACTAATTTTGTTCGGAAATCTAAGCTAGTAAAAATAGATTTTTTTTCAACGGTTTCAAACTTCATCATCAGAAAAACACTCCGCTAGTTCGTTAGGGGTTAATAGGGGATAATTTTCATTATTTAATCCACTCAATGCTTGGGATAATAAAACTGCTTGAGGAGGAGTTAAATAGGTAGATTCTAATAACTCTTTTTGGTGATAAGCTTCTCTAATTGGCGCATCTAATAAAACTGTACCTTTTCCCATAATAATAGTACGTTCAGCGTAGTCCGGCATCAAGTATAAATGGTGAGTAATAACAATAATTGTTTTGCCCATTTCATGGAGTTGACGACTTACCTCTAAAATAGCACGAGAACCTTTATAATCTTGTCCTGTAGTGGGTTCGTCAAAAATAATTATATCGGGTTCCATTGCTAAGATAGCAGCAATAATAATTCTAGCTCGATCACCTTTAGGTAAAGATAATGGATGAGCTTTTTTGTATTTTAATAAACCCATTTCTTCGAGGGTTTGATTAACTTTTTTATCTATTTCTTTGCGATCGTAACCAACATTATCTAAGGCAAAAGCAACTTCTTCTCCCACCGTCATGCTAAAGATTTGATTGTCGGGGTTTTGTGCTACATAACCGATAGATTTAGCTAAATCGCTGACGGATAAGACTTTGGTATCTTTGCCTCTTATTTTAACAGTTCCTTTTGTGGGTTGTAGAAGGTTCAAAAAATGCTTTACCAGGGTACTTTTTCCCGCACCATTTTGACCAATAATTAAACAATATTCTCCTTGATAGATATCTAAGGATACGTTATGTAAAGCTTGGGTTCCATCTTCGTAAATATGGGTTAAGTTTTCTGTTAATAATAAAGGAGTTTGGTCGCACCGTTCGGAGGCAGTCTTCAAGTTAAGTCTGGAGAGATTTTGAGGACTATTTTGTAACTCTTTTAAACTGTTAATACCTGCTTTTAATGTCACTGGTATATCAGAAATATTTACTCTTTTTTGTTTAATTTCATAGAAGGTTTTAGCTACTTGAGGAGGTCGAAGATTATGTTGATCTAATAAATCGATTTGTGAGTAAATTTCTTGAGGTTTTCCTGTTGCTATCACTTCCCCTTCCGAAAGTAGAATCAAGCGATCGCTAAATTCTGCCATTTCTTCTGCTGCATGGGATACCATAACAATAGTAACCCCCAACTCTTTATTAAGTTCTTTAACAGTTGAAAACACTTCCATTGTGCCAATGGGATCGAGTTGGGAGGTAGGTTCATCTAATATTAATAAGCGAGGTTGTAAAGCCAAAGCGGCTGCGATCGCTAACCTTTGTTTTTGCCCTCCCGATAATTCTTGAGGGTGTTTATATTCCGTTCCTTCTAGTCTTACTGCTTCTAAAACTCGAGGAATACGAGCAATAATTTCATCTCTATCGACACACAAATTTTCCAAAGCAAAAGCAATTTCGTTTTCAACAGAAGTTGAAATCAATTGAGTTTCGGGATCTTCAAAAACAGCCCCCACATAACCAGCTAAATGACTAACAGGGTGCTTCAAAGTATCTAAACCAGCAACAGTAACATACCCAAAAAAACGACCACCATAGAACTGTGGAACAATGCCATTTAATGTCAAGCAAAGTGTTGTTTTTCCTGCTCCTGTTGAACCAATTATGCCCAAAAACTCTCCTTGATAGACGTTCAAAGAAATATCTCTTAAAACAGGCTGTTTTGAGTTAGGATAATAGTACGAAACTTGATCTAAATTAGCAATAATTTCCATAACTGTTGTGGCTGATTAATTGTTCCAAATTCTAGATTAATAAATAGCTGCTTCGGGTTTCATAATGCCAATAGCACGCAGTCCAGAAATAACACGAACTCCAATAAATGCTCCCACCAAAGAACGAACCAAATTTTCTAATGGCATAATAGGAATTAAGAAAATCCATATTTCTTCAGGCCAATTAAACATAGTGTAGGTTACCACAGCTTGACTAATATGATAGACTCCAGCTATTGTCCAACTACCTAAAAATAAACCAAGCCAAACTAGCCGTAAATTTTCACTATTAATCCATTTTGCAAATAAAGTTCTAGTGGGTAATATAAACAATAATAATCCCGACCAATCAATAAAAGACCCTTTAATAATAACAGAAGTAGAAACTCCGTTATTCATAGCCCGAGAAACGTAAAGATAGAAGGCAACTACAAAGAAAATACTCATCACAAACCACCAATATTTGCGCTGTTTTCCAATCACCATACAACCAGCCGCAAAACTAGCCATCATTGCCCCAAAAATAGATATGGGAGGAATACCTGCCGTGTGAGGGGCTAAAAAGACCCCCATCAGGGTTCCAATGCCACTAGCCAATGCCCCCCCAACGGGTCCCAAAATCCACCCCAGAAGGGGAAATATGCCTTGACTGAGGGGAAATATCCCCCCCGATCCAATGGTAATAGAAAAGGGGATAAAAGCCAGCACCGTCACCACTGCTGACATCACCACTATATAGTCTAGAGGGGTGCCATCGATAGAAGCACTTCCCAATGACTTAATTTCTCTTTGTTTGCCAGAAGGTTTAATCATCATTATTTATTATTTTTCTCCAAAAATTAATTGTATCATCGTGATTGAACTTAAATAGTTTATAATGCTAGTCATTAGAGTTAGGTTTTCAGTGGTTCTTTAACTTATCTTTGATTGAACATAATTTACGACTAAAGGAAATTAATAGTGAGAAAAGTCTTTAAAACTCTTAAATCAAGTTTAGCATTAAAAGTATTGATCGGGTTTATTTTAGGAATATTGGCGGGCTTATTTTTTGGTGAAATGACTTCAGTTTTAGGAGTTGTTGGTCTGGGTTATATTCGTCTTTTTCAAATGCCTGTTATTCCTTATATTTTAGTTTCTTTAATCTCTGGTTTAGGCAAATTAGATTTTATAGCAGCCAAGGGAATTTTTATTAAAGGAGGAGTGGTTTTATTATCTTTATGGATGATTGTTATTTTGGTTCTAATTCTTATTCCCTTTGGTTTTCCTAGTTGGGAATCTGCCTCTTTTTTCAGTGACAGTTTAATTGAACCGGAAAGAGGGATTAATTTTTTAGATTTATTTTTACCATCTAATCCTTTTCATGCGATGGCTAATACAATTATTCCATCTGTTGTAACTTTCAGCATAGCTGTTGGTTTAGCCTTTATTTTTATTCCCGAAAAATCCGTAGTCATTGAAGTTTTTAGTAAACTAAGTGATAGTTTAATGTTAATTACTCGATGGGTAGCAAAATTAGCACCCATTGGTGTTTTTGCTATTGCCGCTAATGCGGCTGGGACATTAAGATTTGAAGATTTAGAGCGATTACAAGTTTATATCGTCTTACAAGGATGTATTGCTTTAGTATTAAGTTTTTGGATTTTACCTAGATTAATCACAGTTTTAACACCAATAAAATACCAGGACATTATTGATAGTGTCAAAAATCCTTTAGCTACCGCTTTTGCCACAGCGAACTTATTAGTTGTTATTCCTATTTTGGTAGATAATAGTCAAAAATTAATTGAAAGTATCAATACTAAAAATGTTAGATCTGATCAAGAATCCCCCTTAGATGTTATTATTCCAGCTTCTTTTAACTTTCCTAGTATGGGAAAATTACTATCATTAGGATTCATTCCTTTTGCTGCGTGGTATGTGGGTTCACCGTTATCCCCAACTCAATATCCAACTTTTTTAGTAGCAGGAATTGCCGGTTTTTTTGCAGACGGAACACTAGCAACAACTTTTTTATTAAATCTTTTCAAAATTCCTGCAGATATGTTAACATTGTATATTACTGTAGAAATTTTTACTGCTCGTTTCGGAACTTTAGTTGCAGCCATGCACACAGTAGCATTAGGAATTTTGGCGACTTGTGCCATCCAAGGGTTAATCGTAATTAGAAGAAAAAAAATAATTCGCTTTATTATTAGCTCCATTTTATTATTAATATTAATTGTTGGCTCTGTCCATTTCGTTTATACTTATTTCTTCCCTAGCAATTATACGAAAAATCAACTTTTAAGCGATTTACCACTATTGAGAGTGAGAAATCCTCAACCAGCAAAAGTTTCTCAAACCATCCCCATCATTAATGATTTAGCAGAACAAGAAACAGAAACACCTCGATACGAACAAATCAAAACTAACAATCTTTTAAGAACTTGTTATCTACGAAATGATTATCCTTTTTCTTATTTTAATTCCCAAGGAGATTTAGTTGGTTTAGACATAGAAATGAGCCATATTTTGGCCAGGGAACTGGGTTTAAAATTAGAGTTTATTCCTCTAGAATATACAGTAAACGATAGAAAAGAAATGGCCGCCTATCTCAACGGAAATTACTGCGATTTATTGATACCCTCCATCGCTTTAACACCCCAAGCAGCAGAAGTAGCGCAATTTACCCATTCTTTTTCTAAACGAACTTTAGCCTTTGTGATTAAAGACTATAAAAAAGAGCAGTTTAGCAATTGGAAAGAACTACAAAAGAGGAAAAATTTAAAATTAGCCATTCCTGCCGATGTTCCTTACTACATTGCCAAATTAAAAGGACTTTTACCAAACGCTGAAATACTTATCACCAAAAGAGAAATTGAAGATTTATTAGTAGCCGATTCCAATCAATTTGATGCCCTAGTTTTACCAGCAGAAAATGCTGCTGCTTGGACCATTCTTTATCCTAGTAATGGCATCGCAGTTCCTAAACCAGTTGTCTCAATTCCTGTAGGATATATGTTACCGAAAAATGCTAATACTTTAACGGATATTATCAATGTTTGGTTGGATTTAAAACAAGAAGACGGAACAATACAATCCTTACATAATTACTGGGTTCAAGGAAACATTGACAGCATAAAAAAACCTCGTTGGTCTATTATTAGGGATGTATTACACTGGGTAAAGTAATTATTGTCTTAACACTCCAGCACGACAATCTTTTAACCAAAGTTTAATCCCTTGACCGATCGCTCCATTCATGGCATCTTGGGGAGGTAAAGGTAGATCCCCCTGTTCCAAATCAGCCAACTGAGAAAACAATAAAACCAGTCGCCAACCCTCAGAACTAGGAGTTAAGAACAACCAATAATAATTTTGCAAAAGAATCGCTTCAGTTTGGTTATATTGTCGTTCCAAAGTAGTAAAAAAAACTTGTTTTGTCTCATCTGTTAACTCAGCCTTATATTGTAAATTACTAAGAGGTAAAGGCTCAAATTCTGGGTTTCCTGCTACTAAGATATAGTTGTAAACTTCGATATTATCATCCATTCGCCTGGCCCGTTGTGTCGCTCGGTTGCCGTAACTGGGTAAATCCTTTAACATCTCAGTCATCAACGTTTGTATATCCGACGAACAACTGGACTCCGGTTCAGGGGAAGCTTGACTTTGAGGAGCAACAGGCCACAGGCAACAAGCTACAATCAACACCCATAAGGTATAAAGTAATCTTGTACCTTTATGTGCTTGGTTTCGAGTCTTATACACTAACTTCATCGATAATACGGTTCCAGGCCATAACAGGATCATTTGACATTGTAATAGGTCGACCAATAACCAAATAATCTGCCCCTGCTTCCAACGCTTGTTTAGGTGTAGTTACCCTGCTTTGATCACCTGTTTGCGACCAGGTGGGACGAACTCCAGGACAAACCAAAATAAAGTCTTGGCCACAAACTTGTCTAAGTTGGCCTACTTCTTGAGGAGAACACACCGCCCCGTTGATCCCAGAATCCTTTGCTAACAAAGCCATCTGAAGGGCGTATTCTGGCAGTTCTAGGGGAATTTTGAGATCGAATGCTAGATCCCTTGCATTGAGACTAGTGAGTAGGGTTATAGCCAATAATTGGGGGGGTGAGGGACTTTGTTGAACCGCTTCCGTAGCTGCTTTGAGGGCATTTTTGCCGGCCGTTGCATGAACAGTTAACAAATCTACTCCATACTCAGAAGCACTTCGACAAGCTCCCGCAACAGTGTTGGGGATATCATGAAATTTCAGGTCTAGAAAAATTTTTTTTTGTCGTTCCTTGAGGTGCTTAAGAATAGTAGGGCCAGTAGCCACATATAATTCTAACCCCACTTTCCAAAAGGTGACTTGAGGCAAGCGGTCTAATAAAGCGATCGCTGCCTGTTCTGTGGAGACATCTAGAGGGACAATAATCTTATCAACGATAGACATAAAGTATTAAAAAAAAAAGAGGGAGAAGTTAGTGTCAGCCTAACAAAGACAGACAACCTATTACCCCACTCTTTAAATTTGATGACTATGAAAAATTATGCTTCTCTGTTGAAGAAACCTTGAATTTGCCCGATAGCGGCAGCGGCGATATTAAAACCTGCCCAAGCAGCTGCAATGATAATGGGTCCAAACACGACTAAAATACGCCAATCCATTTTTTGTTTCCTCTGTTACTTTTTATGGGACTTTAATGAAAAAATTATTTCTTTATTTATAGCTTATCATGTCTCATTTGTGAATCCCAAATTATTTCCTTGATTGGAATGGACTAAAGCTAGTTGTTGATAACGTTTGGCGTGTTCGACCATTTTATCCGCCTCCTCCTCCGATAAATCTCGAACCCGTCGAGCCGGAACCCCTACTACCAGGGATCTTGGTGGTACGTCCTTATTTACAATGGCACCAGCACCGATCAAACTACCGGTTCCCACCCTGATGCCATTTAAAATAACCGCCCCAATACCAATTAAACAAGCTCTTTCGATGTGGGCCCCGTGAATTACTGCTCGATGACCAATGGTGACGTATTCCTCTAAACAGGTAACCTCCCCTGGATCACCGTGTAAAACAGCCCCGTCTTGAATGTTACTGTAAGCCCCGATTCTAATTTTTTCCACATCCCCACGTACTACCGCAGAATACCAAATACTTGCTCCTTGAGCAATTTCTACATCACCCACAATCACCGCATTCGGCGCAACAAAAGCAGCTTGAGACAAATCCGGAAGTGGCCAATAAGAGGGAAGGGTAAACAAGGGGTCTGGCATAAATCTAAGCTAAATCTAAAATCTCGCGGTAGGATCGAGGCGACTGGGATTTAGTCGATATAATAGCTACTAGCAACGGGTCTAAGGACATTACCAACACGAATTAAGAAATTACCCTCTTTTGATGGTGATGGAAAGCCCTGGTCTGCCCTGCTGCTCAAAACATGCACAATCCATTTTGCACAGGTATATCAGACCACCCAGTGCAATTATAGACAACTAAAAACAGATGACTCTAAGTTTACAATACCCCATTTATGGGCCAGAAATCCAATGCCCCCATTGTCGTCAAGTTATTCCTGCTTTGACCTTGACAGACACCTATTTATGCCCTCGTCATGGTGCCTTTGAAGCCAACCCCAAAAACAATGAGCTAGTTCACTTACAGTCTGGTAGGCACTGGAGACGGTGGGAAGGTGAGTGGTATCGGCAACATACTCATCCCGACGGCATTCGCTTTGAGATCCACGAAGCCCTAGACAGACTTTACACTCAGGGCTATCGTGCTACCAAAGTAATCATTGCCAATCGTTACAAGGAATTAGTGAGTACCTATCTAGAGCGGAACACCTCTTGGAGGGGCAATTCTCAATCCGTACCTCGGTTGTACGGGCTTCCAGTGGAGTTTAGCCCCGATATTCCAAAGGAAGAGCATTGGGAAGTTATCAATTTTGACTTAGAAAAAGAACCAGGGGTTCCCAAACGTTATCCTTATTTTCGACTGTTTGAATAATCATGCACCATGCTTCCATTCGCACGGCGAATATTCATCAAGCGATCGCTTTCTACGAACTGTTAGGGTTTACAGTCAAAGAGCGATTCACCACGGGTTACACCCTAGCCTGTTGGATGGAAGGCTTAGGGGGCAGAATTGAGCTAATACAGATTCCTGAACCTAAACCAGCCCCCGATGCTTTCGGGGACGAGCATTACGTAGGATATTATCACTTATCTTTTGATTTAAGCGAGCATATCTCGGATCTCACCATTTGGTTGACGGCCTTACAGACGAAGTTAACAGAACTATCTCAAGAAGACCCCACCCAATTTTGTCCCCTAACTATCCTATTAGAACCTCAGCAGCAAATGATTGGCCAGACAGTCTATGAGGTGGCATTTATTGCTGATCAAGATGGTTTGCCTTTGGAGTTCATTCGGGTCATGAAAAAACCTTAAGCCTAGTTTCCTGTTATCCTACCGTTCACTGCTGACTTTTTAAATTGTTACAGTTCTTTACTAATCTAGGTAACGAAGTATGACGGAATGATACTATTGCCTAAAATACCTTTATTTTGAGGAAATAAAAATATCATGGCAGAAGAGCTTAAAGGAAAGCTTCCCAAGTTCGGTGGCAGCACCGGCGGTTTACTCTCGAAAGCTGAACGGGAAGAAAAATACGCTATTACCTGGACTAGCAAAAGCGAACAAGTCTTTGAAATGCCTACAGGTGGGGCTGCTATCATGAACGAGGGAGAAAATCTCCTCTATTTAGCCCGCAAAGAGCAATGTTTAGCTTTGGGAACCCAGCTAAGAACAAAGTTTAAGCCAAGAATTCAAGATTACAAAATCTACCGTGTCTATCCCAGTGGCGAAATTCAATTTCTCCACCCTGCAGATGGTGTCTTCCCTGAAAAAGTCAACGAAGGACGGGAATACCACGGCAAAAAAGAAAGAAAAATTGGGAATAACCCCGAACCTGTTACCCTTAAATTCTCTGGGAATGCTCCTTACGACGTTTAATCCTTCAGGAGTTGGGGGTTTAAGCTGTGCTGACTCCCTCAACCAGAGAATAAGTTGAAAGCAGTGGCCAAACAGCAGTCCATCTGCATCAATGACCAATCATCGGTACAATAAAATGGTCATCATTGATAGTCTGATGATTGGTAACTGGCCACGGCTCATTTTTAACCAAAGTTATGATATTTCCAGACTTTGAGCAGTTTTCCGTATTAGCACAACAGGGTAATTTTGTTCCGATTTATCAAGAATGGGTAGCAGATTTAGAAACCCCAGTTTCCTCATGGTATAAAGTTTGTGGCGATCGCCCCTACAGTTTCTTACTAGAATCGGTGGAAGGAGGAGAAAATCTAGGCCGTTATAGTTTCTTGGGTTGTGACCCCATGTGGGTTCTCTGTGCCAGGGGAAATACCACAACTCAAACCTATCGCAATGGGGAGGTCAAAACCTTTGAAGGAAACCCATTCGATATTTTAACAGACTGTTTAGCCTCCATTAAACCTGTTACCCTACCACAACTTCCTTCTGGGATCGGTGGTTTATTTGGGTTCTGGGGCTACGAATTAATTAATTGGATCGAGCCAAGAGTCCCTGTCTATCCCATTACTGAAGACGATCTCCCGGATGGGGTTTGGATGCAAGTAGATCATCTAATCGTTTTTGATCAAATCAAACGAAAAATTTGGGCGATCGCCTACGCTGATTTACGAGACAATACCGTTAGCTTGGAAGAAGTTTACCAAGAAGCTTGCGATCGCATCTCTAAATTGGTCTTAAAGCTACAACTGCCCTTACCCATCCAAGGAAAGACCCTCGAATTAAGTCTTGACCCAGAAAAAAGCCAACCCCTAACCTACACCAGCAACACAGAACGCTCCAAGTTCTGCGAAAACGTGCGTCAGGCGCAAGAGTACATTCGTGCAGGGGATATATTTCAAGTAGTTATATCGCAACGCTTACAAGCCAATTACGACGATGATCCCTTCAATCTCTATCGTTCTCTACGGTTGATAAATCCCTCTCCCTACATGGCTTATTATAACTTTGGAGATTGGCAAATTATCGGCTCTAGTCCCGAGGTAATGGTCAAAGCAGAACGGAGAGAAGACCAATCCTTAAACGCTATTTTACGACCTATTGCAGGAACTAGAAAACGGGGTCAAACCCTCAAGGAAGATCGAGCTTTAGCCGAAGACTTATTACAAGATCCCAAAGAGATCGCCGAACACGTTATGTTAGTGGATTTAGGACGAAACGATTTGGGTAGAGCCTGTTGCGAAGGAAGTGTTACAGTTAACGAATTGATGGTGATTGAACGCTATTCCCACGTTATGCACATTGTTAGTAATGTGGTGGGAAAATTGTCCCCCAATAAAACCCCCTGGGATCTATTCAAAGCTTGTTTTCCCGCCGGAACCGTAAGCGGCGCACCCAAAATTCGAGCGATGGAAATTATCAATGAATTGGAACCGGAGCGCAGAGGTCCCTATTCTGGAGTTTATGGTTACTATGATTTTGAAGGACAGTTAAACACAGCGATCGCTATCCGAACTATGGTAGTCCGTCCTTTGAGCAACGGACAACACGTCGTGTTGGTTCAAGCTGGAGCCGGTTTAGTGGCTGATTCTGATCCGGAAAAGGAATACGAGGAGACTCTAAACAAGGCCAGAGGTTTATTAGAGGCGATTCGCTCTTTAGGTTAAAATGTAGTCTATGGTGTACGAGAACCACTTATGGGAGTGGTCTAAGGTTCTACCTTGCACCATACAATTCCCTTTTAACCATCTACAAAGATGGCATTTCTACCGGATTTTTAGATGCAACAATCTTATCAACAAGGACATCTCGTTGAATTAGAGATAACCGATCTTAGCCACAGTGGGGATGGAGTAGGTAAATTAGAGGGTAAAGCAGTTTTTGTCCCAAATACCGTCACAGGCGATCGCATTTTAGCCCGTTTGACCCACGTGAAAAAACAATATGCTTACGGAAAACTACAAGAAATTATTTCACCTTCTCCCCATCGAGTTCGTCCTAGCTGCATTGTGGCCGACAAGTGTGGAGGGTGTCAATGGCAACATATTTCCCGAGAATATCAGCTAAAAGCCAAAGAAAATCAAGTCATTCAAAGCTTAAAACGCATCGGTGGTTTTGATGAACCCCCTGTGTTGCCGATATTAGCATCCCCAGAGAGCTTAGGTTATCGGAACAAAGCCACCTATCCCCTAAGACGCGCTCCTACAGGAAATGTCCAAGCAGGGTATTATCAACGCAATACCCATCAAATTATTAATCTCAATCAATGTCCCATTCAAGATCCCCGTCTTAATCCGATTTTGGCTCAGGTTAAACAAGACATACAAACACAAGGTTGGAGTATTTACAACGAAAAAACAGGACAAGGGAAACTTAGACATTTAGGGTTGCGTATAGGTAAAAAAACAGGAGAAATTTTGTTAACTCTTGTTAGTACCAGCACAAAACTTCCTAACTTTCAACAACAAGCTCAAATTTGGTTAGAACGTTATCCTAACTTAGTAGGAGTTTCCATTAATTACAATCCCCACCGAGGTAACAAGATTTTTGGTGAGGAAAATTTTAATTATGTTGGTCGTTATTACGTCACAGAAAATTTCGGTCAGCATAACTTTCATTTGGGTTCTAACACCTTTTTTCAAGTTAACACCGAGGCGGCAGAATTACTACTCAATCTACTGCTAGAAAAATTGTGCTTAACAGGAAAAGAAACCATTATCGACGCTTATTGTGGTGTGGGAACTTTTACTTTACCCTTAGCTCAAAAAGTAGCTCAAGCTGTAGGAATCGAGAACAATGAAAATTCTATTAAACAAGCTGAAAACAATGCCAAGATTAATGGTATTGATAACGCCAAATTTTATGCCAAAAGTGTCGAAAGTTGTTTACCATTTCTTAATGTTTCCCCTGATATTATCGTACTCGATCCGCCACGAAAGGGTTGCGATCGCAGTGTGATTGATACCCTAAAAAAAATTTATCCCCCTGTCATTGTTTATATTAGTTGTCAACCTTCCACCCTAGCTCGTGATCTAGAAAAACTATGTCAGCAAAACCTTTATAAAGTTGAGTCCATACAACCAATTGATTTTTTTCCTCAAACTTCTCATGTGGAATCTATGGCACTAATTCGACATAACATTGTCTAATATGTTATAGTGTGTATAGTTATTAAATATACAAAGCTAATTGTAAGCTTGAAAACTTTACTATAATCCACTATACAAACAACAAGAATAAGTAGCATAAATATGTTATGACCTAATCAAAATCATCTTAAATTTAATACCATTGTGGTCTAAATTCCTAGACAAAACTTGTTTTTATTAAGACCATAATACGTCAGTAAAAAACTTAACTTAGAGGTGACAGCACGTGCTTGCTCTTTCCCTACCGCAAACTAAGCGATACGGTTGTACGATCAGCTTCACATCAACCCTTTATTTATGTCCTGTTCTTGATTTATTACTAGAGAAAATTCCTAACGAGCTACAAGCAGAATTAAGGTTAGGATTACAAGAAGCGCTGGTAAATGCAGCTAAACACGGGAACAAATTAGATCCTGGAAAGTCTATTTTCGTTAAATTTTCTGTCACTCAAGACTTTTACTCTTGGATTATATCAGATCAAGGGCAAGGTTTTTCCACTCAATGTGATTGCACTAATCATAGCATCGAAACATTACCCCCCGACGAATCAGAAAACGGCAGGGGGTTTTGTTTATTATATGAAATTTTTGATCAGGTACATTGGGATCAACAAAAAACACAGCTAAAACTTTGTAAACAAGTGAAAAAAAACAAACGACAATTGATTTTTTCTAACATGTATAGTTAAACTATCAAATATGATTAAAATAGAACCAAAAAAGATTATCTTAACAGTTTGTTCACTCTTGCTGTTGTCCACCATCGTTTATGTTTTCAGCCCCATCGCTCCCGTTTGGGGTGTTAATTATGCAAAACAAAATCTAATCGAACAAGATTTTTCCGGCCAAGATTTGCGAGATTCCGACTTTGAACACGCCAATTTACGGGGTTGTGATTTTAGTGGTGCTAATCTGCAGGGAGTGAGGTTTTTTGCGTCTAATTTAGAAGGGGCTAATTTTGAAGGGGCAGATTTGAGATACGCTGATTTAGAGTCGGCTAGATTAGTTCGTGTTAACTTCACCAATGCTCTTCTAGAAGGGGCATTTGCTACCAATACTTTATTCAACGGAGCAATTATTGAAGGAGCAGATTTTACTGATATTTTACTTCGTCTTGATACGGAAAAGAGGTTGTGTGAAATAGCAGAAGGAACTAATCCGGTGACAGGTAGAGACACCAAAAATACTCTTTTTTGTCCATAGGAAATGGGTAATTATATTATTACAATCCCTGAGTAATTAATATTGATAATAATTTTTATACCAACTGACAAAATTTTCTAAACCTGTTGCTAAAGACGTGTTCGGCTGAAAATCAACATCCTTAATTAAATCGTCAACATCGGCATAAGTCATAGGAACATCTCCTGGTTGCATAGGGAGAAATTCCTTAATTGCCTTTTTTCCAAGACAGCCTTCTAAAACGTCGATGAACTGTCCAAGTTCTACCGGTTGGTTATTGCCAATGTTATAAATTTTGTAAGGAACCGATGAATTATTCGGTTGAGGAATCTTGTTAATTACGCGAAAAACACCTTCTACAATGTCGTCGATATAGGTAAAATCCCTCTTCATTTTGCCATAGTTAAATACTTTAATTGGTTTGTCTTCTAAAATAGCTTTTGTAAATAAAAAATATGCCATGTCTGGTCTTCCCCAGGGACCATAAACAGTGAAAAAACGCAATCCTGTGGTGGGGATGGAGTATAAATGGCTATAAGTATGAGCCATTAGTTCATTTGCTTTTTTGGTAGCAGCGTATAAACTAACAGGATGGTCTACATTGTCGTCAGTTGAAAAAGGAATTTTTTTATTTTTCCCGTAAACCGAGCTAGATGAAGCATAGACGAGATGTTTAACTTTACTATGACGACACCCTTCGAGAACATTAACAAAACTGACTAAGTTACTATCTACATAAGCATGAGGATTTTCTAATGAATAGCGAACCCCTGCTTGAGCAGCTAAATGAGTAACATAATCGAAGTTATTATTCTTAAATAATTGTTCTACCTCTTCTCTTTTGGCTAAATCTAATCTAAAAAAAGTAAATGATTTATTAGTTTCTAATTCTTGAGTACGACTTTGTTTTAAAGTTATGTCGTAGTAAGGATTGAGATTATCAACTCCTATAACTTCATAACCGTTTTGCAATAGCTTTTTAGACAAATGGAAGCCGATGAATCCAGCCGCGCCAGTTACTAGAATTTTAGACACTTGTTCACCCTAATTAGAAATAAGATTTAGAGAAACCCTAACCTATTTTATCCGATTGCTGTCCTGTAGAGACGTTGGATGAAACGCCTCTAACTCTATGAGGATGCAATCACCGACTGGGGTTTAGCAAAAATCATGCGACCGGCAGAGGTTTGCAAAGCGGAAGTCACAACAACCCCTAATTCTTCCCCGATGTATTCTCTACCTTCTTCTACTACCACCATTGTTCCGTCTTCTAGATAACCTACCCCTTGAGTGGGTTCTTTCCCTAGTTTAAGAATTTTCAGGTCGATGGTATCACCAGGTAGATAAATGGGACGAATGGCCTGGGCAATATCGTTTACATTGAGGATGGTGACTTTTTGTAGATTAGCTACCTTGCTGAGATTGTAGTCATTAGTTAAAAGGGTTCCATTGATTTCTTGCGCTAAATGGACTAATTTCGCATCAACTGTGGTGATGTCTTCGTAATCAGCAGAATGAATCACAATTCGTTTAGGAAAAGATTCCTGCATTCTGTTTAAAATATCTAGGCCTCGTCTTCCCCTAACTCGTTTTTGGTCATTGCTACCATCGGCCAACTGTTGTAACTCTTGTAGCACAAACTGGGGAATAAGAATTTGTCCTTCGATAAACCCTGTGTGAAGTAGTTGTTCGATACGACCATCAATAATACAACTAGTGTCAACAACTTTGGTGGAAGCTGCTTCTAGGGTTCCCTCGGCCAACAGTAAAGTTTCAATACTGTTAGGGTTGATGAGTCGCAGGAAAGTACGCCCATGCACATCGGCTAAGCTAACTCCCATAAAGGAAAATACCACACTCCCCAAAATAGCGGTCATGGGTTTGATAAAAGCTAACTCCTTGGGGATGGGAAGCAGAAAAATAGGGGCTAACATCAAGTTAGCAATTAATAGACCGATAACTAGTCCTACAGCACGGGTCAAAATAACTTCGATGGGTGTGGTGCTAATGCGGGTTTCCAAACGTCTGTAGGTGGTTTGAGCGACTAAACCAAAGGCTAACCCCAAAATAGAGGTGAAACCTGAAGCTAACCACCGCAAAGCATCGATATTGGAGATTTGTTGCTGAACCTCATTGGGAAGCAAATCAACGCTATCAAAACCTACGCCGGCGGCCGCTATGATGAATATGAGAATAATAATGGCATCAATCATAGTTTTGATTTTAATCTATAATTTTGGTAGTTGAGAAAAAAATGACGATATGTTTCTACCTGATTGAGATTATTTTATCTATTATATCTTTCTCTTATTGGTAATTATTATTGATTCTTAATCCATTGCTGACCATATCACCCTAAGCAGTTCAGCAATCTAGCTAAAATATTGACAACTATTAAGAATCTATGAATTTTATCCTTCCTGTCTCAGCCTATCTTCATATTCCTTTTTGTCGTCGTCGTTGTTACTATTGTGATTTTCCTATCTCGGTGTTGGGGGATAAAACCGATACAAATACATCGGGTTCGGTGGCCGAATACGTCGAATTTTTGTGTGAAGAAATTAAAGTCACTCCTAATTTCGGGTTACCATTAAAAACTGTTTTTTTTGGAGGAGGAACTCCCTCTTTATTACCTGCTCGTTATTTAGATAAAATTTTAGCCACATTAGATCAATATTTTGGTATTTGTTCTGATGCTGAAATATCTCTAGAAATGGACCCAGGGACTTTTAGCTTACAACAGTTATCTGATTATAAACAGTTAGGAGTTAATCGTTTCAGTTTAGGTATTCAGTCTTTTGATGATAAATTACTAGAAAAAGCTGGTCGTTTTCATCGGTATAGAGATATTGAACAGTCTATTGATTTTATTAATCAGGTTAAGGTTAAAAATTTTAGCTTAGACTTAATTTCTGGTCTTCCTTACCAAACGTTAGAAAATTGGCATTTTTCTCTCTTAAAAACAATCGCAATTCAGCCAAGTCACATTTCTTGCTACGATTTAGTGCTAGAACCTGTCACGGCTTTTGGCAAACAATATAAACCTGGAAAATTTCCTTTACCCGATGATGATAATACTTCTACAATGTACAAAACGGCACAAAAAATATTAACCGAAGTAGGTTATGGACATTACGAAATTTCCAACTATGCTAAACAAGATTATCAGTGTCTTCATAACCTTGTTTACTGGCAAAATAAGCCTTATTATGGTTTAGGAATGGGAGCTGCGAGCTATACCAACAACCAAAGATTTACCCGACCAAGAACCCGTAAAGATTACTATCAATGGGTGAAAAGTCTGAAACAAGAAGGTTATTCTTTACCTGGCGATTATTTAGAAAAGATTGATATTTTATTAGAAACACTAATGTTAGGATTGCGACTCCAGCAAGGAGTTGACTGGCAACAGTTATTTACATTTTTCGGAGAAGAAACAATCAAACTAATTTATAAAACTTTATTACCCTATCATCAAACAGGTTTAGTAATTTTTCAATACATAAATAGTAATTTTACGACGCAAATAAACCATAAAAACTGGCAAAATATAAGTAGGGTGATGTTAAGTGACCCCGATGGCTTCTTATTATCTAATACTATTCTTGCAGACTTATTCGATAAACTAGAATCTACAATTTAACTGTTTTAAATTCATAATTTATGATCTTCGGTGTTATTGGAGTCGTTCTTTGATATTATAAAAGAAAGGCTGACTTTATCTTTAATCAAAGGTAAAAGCCACTGTCATAAACAACCCTAAAAAATAAAGGAGGAAAACTACATTGTTAGACGAAAAAGCAAAAAAAACGATGCTCAGAAAAATTCCCCACGGAATTTACATTTGTGGAGTCAAAGATGGAGAGAATCTTAACGGTTTTACTGTCAGTTGGGTGATGCAAGGTTCTTTTGAACCACCCTTAGTTATTAACTGTGTTAAAAAAGAATCTGGTTCCCATGAAATGCTCAAAAAAAGCAGTGTTTTCTCCATCAGTTTTCTAGAAGATGGTCAAAAAGATTTAGCTGCCAAATTTTTTAAACCCCAAAGTCGTGTAGGTAATAAATTTGAAGATGTGGAATTTTATGAAGGAGAAGAAACGGGATGCCCTATCATTAAGGATTCTTTAGGTTATGTGGAATGTCGAGTAATAGGAGCAGTAGAAAAAGGAGATCATACCGTTTATGTCGGTGAAGTTATTGCCGCAGGAATACACCGAGAAGGGAAAGGTTTAACCCTAGAAAGTACAGGATGGCAATATGGGGGATAATTTTCTCCAAACCGAGATGCTACCATCGACAATTAGAGGTTATTAATTACTACAAAATAGAACCAACTATGCCATTAATTCAAGTAAAAACATCTGCCTCTCAACCAGAATCAACGGTTATTGAATCTTTGCTCACAACTTTATCAGCAAAACTAGCACAACATTTAGGTAAACCAGAGTCTTATGTTATGACTGCCTTTGAATCAGACATTAAGATGACTTTTTCAGGGACTTTTGAACCGGTTTGTTACCTAGAAATTAAAAGCGTTGGGAGTATGAGTCCCTCGCAAACCAAAGCAATGAGTGAAGATTTTTGTCAGGTGGTTGAAAATAAATTAGGGGTTGATAGAAATCGCACTTATATCGAATTTGCAGATGCTAAAGGGAGTATGTGGGGATGGAATGGAAGGACATTCTAGTTAATTAAAGATTAATTCTAGAAAATTTATACAGGGGGGGAAATAGACAAATGAACCCTCCCTACTTATTATGCTATGTGTAATTCTTTTCAATCCTTTCCAAAGCTAATTTAATACGGGCGCAAAGCCCTATTTCTAACTCAGTTTCTAACTGTTTCCTTAAACTTTCAATAATACAATCAACCAAACTCTGATCATTCACAGAAACCCCTAAATTTTCTAACCCTACCACCGCAGCGTAACGTACTACCCATTCCGGGTCTTCTAATACCTTAATTAATGTCTCAGTGGCTCGTTTTTGCCCCTCAGAAGCCTCAGAACTGGATAAACTAGCCCATCCTATATAACCCAGTCCTTTAGCCGCCGCACGACGCACGCTCAAGGAAAAATCCGTTAACGCTGTCTCTTGGAGATGGTCTAAAGCCGAAGGATGACCGATACCAGCTAAAGCACGAGTGGCCCAAGCCCTAGCCCCATAATTGTAACCATCAATCTGTTTTAGTAAATAGGGGACACTCACATACCCCAAATTAACTAACCCTTCCACCGCAGCCACCGCAGCCCCAGGATTATTGTATCCCAACGCTTCTATGAGGGTAGGAATTGCCTGTTGATGACCACTAGAAGCCAAAGACCTAACCGCTGTGAGCAACCCCATAGCAGAATCGGCCTTTTGCACTCCTTCAATTAAACCTTGAATGTCTTGATCTTCCATTATTCATTAAGACCTAATAACCTTTTTGTATGCACCACCGCCACCACTATTACCGTCTCCCCATCCACTTGATAGATGACACGGTATGTATAAGCGGGTTGATCGCGAAAGGTCTCATTGTCCCCTTCAGCAATCAACTCTCCTGTTAATGGATTGTCCTCCAACTGACTCGTAGCATCCAAAATCTGGCGTACCACCGCAGCAGCGTAAGAAGGAGAATCACGGGCGATATAGGTCGCAATGGAATCAACATCTTCTACTGCTTTAGAAGACCAAATCACTCGATAAGCCATTTACTTAGTAGTCCCTCGACTTCCTCTTGTTGTAATATGGGTTCGCGCTCGGCGACCTGTAATCCTTGACGGATTTTTTCTAGAACATACAAATGATACTGAATATCTTCAATTGAACAATCATCTGGTAATTCATTCAAGATGGATTGGATTTTTTGTTTAACAGTGTTCATAGGGATGATTAACGTAATCTTTAATTTAAAGTTAGGGATACTATCGGATTATATAGAAAATCTTTTTTTTTATCTTAGCCACCCCTCTCCGTAACTTCCCTCACTAGATTTACGGGAACCTTCTCAAAGGCTCTGGTAAAGGGACGGGAATTATGGATACAATATCCTAGATGCCAGAAAAGTCTCAATTAGTTTCTTAAAGTTTCTTAACAAAACGAATGCAAATCAGACGACGACCCCCCAACCCTGCTGTAGAAGTGGACATCTTACGTTATCAAGTACCCGATCCCAACGGTGAAGCTAACCACATCCTCGAAGAAATCGTCTGGCACAAAGAAAAAGAAATAGAACGAATGCGAGAGCGTCTTTCTTTGTTAGAACTACGAAAGCAAGAAAGAAAAGTCCCTCCAGCTAAAGATTTTTTAGGGGCTATTGCCCAGGGAAAAACTCAACCTGCTCTAATCGCAGAGGTAAAAAAAGCTTCTCCTTCTAAGGGGGTAATTCGAGAGGATTTTGATCCAGTGGGCATCGCCCAAGCTTATGTTAAAGGTGGGGCCAGTTGTCTTTCTGTGTTAACAGATAGTAAATTTTTCCAAGGTAGTTTTGATAACTTAGCATTAGTGCGTCAAGCAGTGGACATTCCTTTACTTTGTAAAGAGTTCATTATTTATCCCTATCAAATCTATTTAGCTAGGGTTAAAGGGGCAGATGCTATTCTTTTGATTGCGGCTATTCTTAAAGATGCCGATTTAAAGTATTTTGTTAAAATCATTCGTTCTTTGGGAATGACTCCTTTAATAGAAGTTCATTCCTTAGAAGAAATGGATCGAGTTTTAGGTATTGAAGGGGTTTCTTTAGTGGGAATTAATAACCGTAACCTCGAAACCTTTGAAGTTAGTTTAAACACCACTAAAGAGTTGTTAAACGATCGTCGGGATAAAATAAAAAAGCAAGGAATTTATATTGTTAGCGAATCAGGAATACATACCCCCGAACACTTACAACAGGTAACAGAGGCTGGATCTGATGCCGTTTTAATCGGAGAATCTTTGGTTAAACAAGCTGATCCCACCCAAGCGATCGCTCAACTATTTTCATAGAGATGATAAGTTTGACAGACTGTCTTTTGACTATTTATAGAACTAATTAGTAAGATTGAAGTAACGGAGAAATTTTTATAGTAACAAAATTATGGCAGTTGAATTAAAACCTGATGAATTAGTTGATATCCAGGCCACCGGAGAATGTAGTAACGGAAAACCAAGAAAACTTATTTCCATTGGTATCACCCCAACTGGTTATATTGCTATTGGTATAGCACCAATGGGAATCGTTGCCATTGGCTTTGTACCTATGGGTTTAATATCTTTCGGAACCGTAGCTATGGGAACCATCGCTACAGGTTTAGTTAGTATGGGGGTAATTTCTGTTGGTCTGGAAACCATGTCTCTTGTTAACCTAGGTACATTTAAAGTGGGTCCAGTGGAAGTTCACTCAGCACCTCACGATCATGGGAGTCACAACGACCACAAAGATCATAACGATAATCATCAACACCATCACTAAAAACATAATCCTTTGACGGGTTTCACCTTCACTATTAGTCGGGGAGATATAAGTTAAACATGGCTCAATGAGTCAAAATAAACTAGATAAATAGGGAATCACAGATATCAAGGCGTTATTTCCCTATTTATTTTCTTTGGGGTATTAGATAATTATCACAAGTTTTCCTAATTTTTTTAGTTTAATATTCTTCTTGTCAGTATTGTTGTCTTAAACGAAAAACTTTATTCTAATAGATCATTCCTAATTGCTATATCAACCCACTTCATATAAGATACCCCACATCTCTCCAACTATTAATTAGCAAAACTTAATCGGGAGCAGACAAAAATATGTCATGATTTAAAGGAGACTATAATTGTCCAATGCTGATGGATTACCCCAATCGTTTAGAAGAAACGATCTTTTCTTATTTTTTTCTCCATAAATGAATATCAAGTTTGATCGACAACTGTTCTGTAATTCTGCTAAAAAAATGAAAACATTAGAACCGTTTGATCCTGAAAAGTTTTTGATTTTGATTGTAGATGATATTCGCAAAAATTTGCAATTACTAATTGAAATTTTAGACACGGTCGGTTACAGAACAACTTTCGCTCTCTCAGGAAAACAAGCAATAGAAAGGCTGAAAGGTACAAAACCAGACTTAATATTATTAGATCTAATGATGCCGGAAATTAACGGTATCGAAGTTTGTAAAAGACTTCAACAAGACGAAAATACAGCTAAAATTCCTATTATTTTCTTAACAGCCGCCACCGAAACCAACTATTTACTTAACGCCTTTGAAGCCGGAGCAGTTGACTATATAACTAAACCCTTTAGAACTCCAGAACTTTTAGCGAGGGTTAAAATTCATTTAGACTTAAAAAGAACTAAAGATGAATTAGAAAAAGCCTACGACGAAATGAAACGTATTGCAGCCACAGATGAATTAACAGGTATCCCTAACCGTCGCTCAATTTTTAACTTTGGGAGACAGGAATTTGAGCTTAGCAAACGCTATAACTCCCCTTTTTCTTTGCTAATGATCGATATTGATAAGTTCAAAACCATTAACGACAGTTATGGTCACGATATAGGAGATGAAGCACTAAAAATGATGGTAAAAACTACCTTAAATTCTATTCGCAAAGTAGACTATATCGGACGATTAGAAGCTTTAGAAGAAACTCCTGAGAAAAAAGGTCATTTAGGAAGATTAGGAGGAGAAGAATTTGTTGTTATTTTGCCCCATACTAATTTAAAAGGAGCCTATAAAGCAGCCGAGCGTATCTGCAAAGCCATGACAGCAGAAAGTTTGCAGGTAGAAAATAAACCTGTTAACATTACCGTAAGTATTGGAGTAGCGACCTATGACCAGAAAGATGAGAAAATGGATGATCTTTTAAAGCGTGCTGATTTAGCTCTTTTTGCTGCCAAAAGGAACGGGAGAAACAGAGTAGTCATTATGCACAACGATAAGTTAACAGTTGGTCAATAAATTAGTGATATGTCCTCAACTAGTTGTTTAAATGTTTAATACCTTTGCTAAAAAATTAGCCTTAATTATAACTCTTGGAGTCTTTTTTAGTCCGAGCAATAATTCCCTAGTAACCGCCGCCAGTTTAGAAGAAATTCAACAAAGAGGAAAGTTAATAGTTGCTGTTAAAGATAATATTCGCCCCTTGGGTTTTCGTGACGAGAAAAATACCTTACAAGGATTAGAAATAGATCTAGCCAAGCAATTAGCCAAAGACATTTTAGGTGATCCTCAAGCCCTAGTTTTACAACCAGTTAGCAATCAGGAACGTTTACAAAAAGTAATGGCAGGGGAAGTAGATATAGCCATCGCCAGAGTTACGATTAATACCCCTCGCAGACGTTTAGTAAGTTTTAGTCCTTACTATTACTTGGACGGTACAGGTATCATCACTAACAATGCTACCGTTCGCGCCTTAGATCACCTATCCCAGTCCAAAATCGCAGTGCTGAATCGTTCTAGTACCATCTCTGTGATTCGTGCGGAACTTCCTCAAGCACAATTAGTCGGGGTTGACTCTTATCAAGAAGCCCTGACTTTACTGGAAGCAGAACAAGTGGTTGCTTTTGCAGGAGACAATAGTGTTTTAACGGGTTGGGTACAGCAATACCCCCAATATTATCGCCTACCAATACGTTTATCGGGGGAAGCTTTGGGGGTGGTGATGCCCAAAGGATTGCAGTATGCTAGTTTACAGAGTCGCATTAATCAAACTATTGGTCGTTGGAAAGCGTCTGGATGGTTGGCTAAGCGTTTGGAGTATTGGGGACTTCCTTAAAAAATGCGTGGTTAGTCCACCCCCCAACTCTAAACTCGTGTTAGGGACTGCTGAAACAACAAATAACCTACACATTGGGATGTACTAAATCATGAATGAAGTATTGCCAATTATTTATTTATCTGGAATTGTGGTTTTTTTGGGAGGATTAGCTGTTTTTCTCTCCTTCCAAGTTATTAAAACCCGTCGCACAGAAAATCGGTTCTATAAACTACAGAAAAAGCTACAAGAGAAGAAAGGTGCAGCTGAGGAGTATTACGAGTTAGCTAGTTTATATCTTGATAAAAAATTGTATGTTCAAGCGATTAACCTTCTGCAAAAAGGGTTGAAAACCGGAGAGAAAATCCCACCTGAAAATAAAGCTTTGATGTACAATGCCATTGGGTTTGCTTATTTTTCCCAAGAACAAGTGGATATAGCTATTCGTAATTACAAAGATGCCGTCAAACTCTATCCTGACTATGTCATCGCTCTCAATAATTTGGGCAATGCTTATGAGAAAAAGCAGATGATTACCAAAGCCGTTGAAGCCTACGAAGAAACCCTAAAATTTGACGAGAATAATAAGATTGCTAAACGTCGGGCTGAATTATTACGCAAACGTCTAGTTACCTCTAAATAATTATTTTTTCCCTACAAACAAGTTACCCGCCTACGGAGGCGGGTTAATCAGTGTACAAAGGATATGGACTCCTAGAAATATAAATGAATTGGTTAGATAGTGACTAACTAAAATGTATACTGACTCACAATGCTTAACTGCTAACTTAACGCCCTATTTCTAACCCAGGGGTTAATTGCAGTTTCACCACAACAGTTCCTTGAAAGAATAGCTTAGGAAACTGTGGGTAACACCATCATTTCTTTGCAGAACTTCGGTGTTAAGAACATTGCGTCGATTCGAGTAGATGACACGAACTCCAATCGATCCTTTTTGAGAAGCTTTGATGTACTTCTTTGTGCCTATTAATTAGGATAACATTCACATCATAAAAATGCTTAATTTTTTTTACAAAACTTAAAAATTGACTTAGCTAAGTAAAAATTACCAAGGAAGACGACTTCCATCCCAAGAAAAGAATTGTCCTGTATCACTTTCGGTTAAATTATGAATAATTTTTAATAATTGGTCGACGGTTCTTTCTACGGGAAATAACTTTTCTGGGGGAACATTTCTTTGAAAAGGTTTAGATAGATTTGTATCCGTTGTCCCTGGGTGTAAAGCGACAACAATAGTATGGGGACAAGTCCGCTTGTATTCAAGGGAAATAGTTTTTAGGAACATATTAAGGGCGGTTTTTGAGGCACGGTAACCATACCAACCCCCAAGATAATTATCGCCAATGCTGCCTACTTTAGCACTGATAGCGGCAAAAACACTAGGATGGGAATGACGAAAGAAAGGTAATAAATGTTTGGCTAATAAAACACTGGCGATACTATTAACTTGAAAATAGGTTAGAAGATTTTCGCTATTGATATGTCGTAAACTTTTTTCTGGTTTGATATTATCTTGTTGCAAAAAGCCAACACAGTTAATTACTAAATGAAGATCGGATATTTGTTGTTTTAATTCTTGTGCTAAAGTCTGAATTTGTTTTTCTTCGGTAACATCCAACTGCAATAAATTTAGGGACGAGGAATGTTGTATTTGTAAATTAAATAAATCTTGCGCTGTATCTTTATGCCGATAGGTTGCATAAACATTGATGTTATTGTTTTGTTGGATGAGGGTTTTAACAAAACCTAAACCGATACCTCTAGATGCTCCTACAATGAGAATATTTTGCTGCGGATTTGAAAGATTCATTTGTTAAAAATATTATAAAAATTAAGCACAAGAAGGACATAAAAATGCTAACTGACATTCTTGACAATTTGGCTTTCTTGCTTTACAAATTTGACGACCATGATAAATAATGCGAATAGAAAAGTTTTCCCAGTCTTTTTGTGGTAATAAAGGCATTAAATCCTTCTCTATTTTAACCGGATCAGTGGCTTTGGTTAGCCCCAATCTTTGACTTAAACGCTTGACATGGGTATCCACTGTTACCCCTGCATTAATACCAAAAGCATGAGCCAAAACAACGTTAGCTGTTTTTCTAGCGACTCCTGGTAGTAATAATAATTCTGGCATTGTTCGAGGTACTTCACCATTAAAATCTTCGACAATTTTTTGACAAGCTCCTTGAATATTTTTCGCTTTATTACGATAAAATCCAGTGGAACGGATTAAGGTTTCTAATGTTTCTCGATCTGCGTTAGCTAAAGCGATCGCATCTGGAAAACTGGCAAACAATTCGGGGGTTACTTTATTAACCCGTTCATCGGTACATTGTGCTGATAATATAGTTGCCACTAATAATTGAACAGGACTATCGTAGGTTAAACTACAAGTAGCATCAGGATAAAGTGTTTTGAGAATTTTAAGTATTTCTAGAGCTTTTTGTTTTTTAGAGATTTTCATCGCATCGTATAAGAAAATCGAGTCACTATCAACCCGACAGGTAATCAATCTATTCTGTAAACAAAGTCATAAAAAAGACGCGAATAAACCGCGTCTCTTTTGAATATTTTTTGAGCTAACTTATAGCTGAGGTACAAACTGTTCTTTTTCAGGAACATTTGTGTATTCAGCCACGATTTGACGGAATTCTTCTCCATCAATAGTTTCTCTTTCGATGAGTAATTCCACCAAGCGATCAACTACTTCGCGGTTATCGCGGATGATTTGACAGGCTAATTTATGTCCTTCTTCCGCTAAAGTGCGCATCTCACTATCAATTTTCATGGCCACTTCCTCGGAATATTCTGAACGGTTCATTAAACCACCCCCCAAAAATACTTCACCAGAAGAACTTTCTAAGGAGACAGGGCCAAGTTCGCTCATTCCAAAACGAGTTACCATCTGACGTGCCATTTCGGAGACTTGCTGTAAATCCCCACCAGCACCGGTTGTTACCTCATCGTAACCAAACACCTCTTCTTCCGCCGCACGTCCGCCTAAAGCCCCTGCAATGCGGGCCATAAGCTGCGCTTTGGTTGTTAGTCCTTGTTCTTCGTTGGGGGTAAACCAGGTTAACCCTTGAGCTTGTCCACGAGGAATTAAGGTGACTTTCTGTACAGGATCGTGGTCTTTAACTAAGGTTCCCACGATCGCATGACCAACTTCGTGATAAGCAATGAGACGCTTACTCTTACTATCTACTAAAGGGGTTCCTTCCATGCCAGCAACCACCCGATCTACCGCATCATCAATTTCCAGTAAGGTAATCGCTTCCTTGCGACGACGGGCTGTTAAAATGGCAGCTTCGTTGAGTAGGTTGGCTAAGTCAGCACCGCTAAACCCAGGAGTACGACGAGCGATGGAGTCGATCGAGACATCGGGAGCTAATTTTTTGTTACGGGCGTGAACTTCTAAGATTTCGATTCTTCCCTTGAAGTCAGGAGCATCCACAATTACCTGACGATCAAAACGTCCGGGACGCATCAGAGCAGAGTCAAGTACGTCGGGGCGGTTGGTGGCAGCAATGATAATGATACCGGTGTTACCTTCAAAACCATCCATTTCTGTTAACAGTTGGTTGAGGGTTTGTTCACGTTCGTCGTTACCACCACCGATACCAGCACCTCTCTGACGACCTACTGCATCGATTTCATCGATAAAGATGAGACAAGGGGCGTTTTCCTTAGCTTTTTTGAATAAATCACGAACACGGGAAGCACCCACACCCACGAACATTTCTACGAACTCAGAACCAGAAATACTGAAGAAAGGTACACCGGCTTCCCCTGCGATCGCTTTAGCAAGCAAGGTTTTACCAGTTCCAGGAGGTCCCACCAATAACACACCCTTGGGAATGCGCGCGCCAACTGCGGTGAAGCGTTCGGGCTGTTTCAAGAAGGTTACAACTTCTTGTAATTCTTCTTTTGCCTCGTCGATACCGGCTACGTCGTCGAACATGATGCCGGTTTTGGCTTCCATTTGGAAACGAGCTTTTGATTTACCAAAACTCATGGCCTGTCCCGGTCCACCAGGTAAGTTACTGGAACGACGGAACAAGAAGAATAATGCCCCAATGAGGAGAATGGGGAATAGTAAGTTGCCCAAAAAGCCCCATAATGCTCCCTCGGTACGGACGGGATGGGATTCTAGTTGCACATCGGACTTTCTTAACTTGGTGATTAGGTCCGGAGCGTTGATGGGAAGATCCACCCGTGAACGTTGTACTCGGTCTTGAATTTCGGGGTCAACCGCTTGTACAATGGCGGTGCGTCCCCCTTCGTAAAGGTCTACGCTGAGGACACGGCCAGAGTCTAAATACTCTAGGAAGCGTCCGTAGGTCATACGGGTGTTAGCTGTGTTGTTTCCTGTGGCGGTTGAAGGTGAAGGTAAAGCTCCTTGCCAGAGGAAAAATCCAACCACTAATAGTGGTAAGGTCCAGAGTAATAGGGTTCTCCAAGATATTTTCATAGGTTAATGTTTCTCGTAGATGATCAAATTCGTTTTTCTTAAGACAAAATGTAATCTTTGTCAAGGGTTTCGCTATAATGACGGGAAATTCGCTTAGACTTCAGACCCAACTTAATTAAATTTAACGTAATTCTCAGATTAGTTGCAAGTTTTGTTATGTGTAGACAAAAAAATAGAGAGCAGTAACTCACTAACTCTCTAGAAATAAAGGGAAAGAACATAAAAATATTAAGCCTCTTTCCCTGCTGGTATATCTACTCAACAATAGGACCAAGTTTGGTGATCTCAGGATCTTCTCCACCAATACTTCCAGAAATAGAGTTGTTAAACTGAGCAAGAGTTCTTTGAGCTTCAGCAAATGTAGCTCCGTTCTCAGGCTTCAAAGTGAAAACAACATTTTCGGTAGAAGGGTTTTCAGGATCATAGGAGATAAAGATAACTGTTTCTCCGTTAACCACGCCGGTTCCCATTCTTTCAGTGAATGCTTGTGCAACACCGATAGGAGTAGTTTCACCGAAGGCGTAGGCGAGATTGGTTAAACGAGCACTAACGGTTTCACAACGGCTCTGAGGAGTGTATAGTCCTTCAGGATTACTAGAGGGACGATCTTCGGTCCATAGAATCATGGGTTGCCCAGTTAATTCACCTAATGCGATGTACTGAGAAGAAACATCCTCACTGGAATAAACACCACCACTATAGGGGTTATGAGGATCAAAAGTGCTACCAACAGGAGCAGCTTTTGCAGGGTTGAAGGTAATTTCCACTACCTTTTCTTCAGTGGCATAAGTGCCGTCTGCTTGAGGAACACATTCAAAAACAACTTTTTGGATCCTGCGCTCAAAAGCACGGGGACCAGGATTGCTGTCCCAGTCAACATATGCAATTTCTTCCTCTTGTTCAATTTCTAGAGGATAAACGAAATGTTGAGCTTGCGCCTCAGAAACTAAACCAAGTACACCAACGGTTGCTAATGTACCTAAAGCAATAAACTTAGCTGAATTGTTAACCATTTTGACCTCCAAAGAGTGTAAGGAGCAGTGTTCTAATAACAAACAAACTGCTGTGTTATTCGATTTGCCCTAAACTCAAAGTTTACGGGACTTTCACTACCTCACACCACACTTTATCGGTCGCTAAATTGTTTCTCTCTGCCTAGCACCTTACTTATTACAATAATTATTCTAGCTCTTTAATTCTGTTCAAGGTTGACAATCATAGCATTATTTTACAATTGAATATTTGTTATCTATTTTATTAGTATATTATATCTTTTTTAAACTACAATAATATCTTAAATATTACAGCTATCTCTTAAAATTTAAGATGAATTTTATAATTAACAAAAAATCCCTTTTCTTTCGGCAAAAAGACGATAGAATTTAATGGTTAAATAACAGGGCAAAAAATTATGACCACAACATCGGATACTGTAGAAGTTTATCAGGGTCAATTTGGACAATATACTATCACTCCAGAAGACCTTAGAGGAGTAAAAATTTATCGTGCAGGGTTAGTATTATCTGCCTTCAGTTTTGCTGTGGGAACTGGCTTTGTTTTAGGACAGGGATCAAATTTTGTGAGCATAACTTTATTGACTCCTTTGTTTACCTTATTTTGTCTTGGTTTGGGCATTAGCTTAATAACTATTCATATTTACTTGATTCCTCTCCATCGTTTCCTACAAGTATGTTGGGGAATTGGAACGATAACCGCCATAATTTTTTCTATATCTTGTCAAGAGCCTTTGGCTTTATGTATTTATCAAAATCCCCTTACTCTATTGGGAATAGGATTTATGTTTGTTGCTCTGACAGGGATTTATTTTAAGGAAGCTTTTTGCTTTAATCGTCTGGAAACAAAATTATTAACCCCCTTAGTTCCTGTGCTGTTATTGGGTCACTTATGTGGAGTTTTATCAGTGGAGATCGAACAAGCTTTGTTGGGAATCTGGGCAGGTTTATTTGTTATTTTTGCCATGAGGAAATCCATTCAACCCTTAATCCCTGATATTGGAGATAAATCCGTATTCACCTACCTAAAACAACAACGATCTCCCTCAGTTTCCTAAAGAATGGTTGAGAATTGCCCTCAGTACCACCGCAAAAATTTAGCAGTTTCCTCAAAGACAAATCATGGTGTGAGGTTGCAGTACAAATCAACATGACCGCAGTAAATGTGTTATTATCGTCTCAAAAAACAATATGAAAAGTATCCTCTAATCTTGTAAAAGGAAAAAAATTTTCAACTTAATTTTTAGACAATGAGAAAGACACTTATTCTTGGGAATAAAAGTAGTAAATGGTTAGGGATTTTTCTCCTCAGTCTGACCATAACTTGGGCCGCAATGCAAATTGAATCCACTCAGCTTAAAGGTTGGGGTATAAAAAGCGTTTACTCCCAGACCATTCGGCCGGAACAAGCAGCAGAAATAGTTTACGAAAAATTACCCAATCTCCCCAAAGAAAACAACTACTACAGCACTGAAACAGGAGAAATAAACCCAAATCATACCCTAATCAGTCGCTTTATCCGTTATCACAAAGATTTTCAACGACGCTCTCCCAAATATCGCTTGGACTGGAAAGTAACTCTAGCAGATTATTTAGGAGTCAATCAGTCCATTAGAGAATCTAACTACCCGGGATCTACCTTAACATCCAACCCTCTGCCACAAGACATCGAGGTTATTCGGCAACTGAGTCGTCGTCAGCGTCAACAGTTAGTGGACTCCTTGGTGGAGATTTATAACCCTCAACCTCAAACAACCAACAATCAACCAATTTCCAACCAAACAGAAAAAACATCCCCAGAAGAAACCACCCCATCTAGTCCTAACATATCTCAGCCCGGAGATGCTCAATTATTGGCACCATAGATAACATCCAAATTTGTATTAATAATGAGCGATCGCATACTTAAAAAAGGGACAGGATGGCGATTAGGATGGGATAAGCAAGCAACAACTTATCCCATCCTAATCGGGGGAGAAAATTGGGCAATTGAATTGAGTAAAGCAGAGTTTGCCGATTTTTGCCGTCTCTTTGAGCAATTAACCATAACCATGAACAGTATGGCCGAAGAACTCATGGAAGAAGAGAGAATAGCTTGTGAGGCTGAAAGCGAATTGTTATGGTTAGAGGTAGAAGGATTTCCCCATGCTTACTCCATGAGGGTGATTTTAAATCGCGGTCGTCGTTGCGAAGGGAACTGGACAGCAGAAGTCGTCAGGGAACTATATCAAGAAATTCAAAAATTAAACACCTTTTGACTTGCTTTTTGAAAATAATAAGGTTATGATTAGACTCTGTGAATATCGGGGCGTAGCGCAGCTTGGTAGCGCACTACTTTGGGGTAGTAGGGGTCGTGGGTTCAAATCCCGCCGCTCCGATTTAGTACAAAAGCAAACTTAATTTCTTTGTTCTGGCGTTAGCTCGTAACAAGAGTCGCAGATGATAAAAGGTTAAGTTTTGAGTTATACTGATAGTTCGAGTTCAACTGGAAAAATTACCCCAGTTATCGCTCAACAATCAAGTGCAGTAGTAAAATACTGCCGTTTCATATTGAGAAGAGATCACCGTGGTTAGACAAGAAGGCTCTAAAAAAGATACTAAACAAAACAAAGGCGAGAACAAAGCCAGTAACCTTGTGGTTGAAACCAAAGAGGAACTAGCAAAAGTTGTTTGGCCATCAAGACAACAACTGTTAAGCGAATCAGCCGCAGTAATTTTAATGGTCAGCCTTGTGGCCACTGTTATATATCTTGTAGATAACCTATTTTCATGGGGATCGGGGAAGGTATTTTAATGAGTTTTGCTCACGATAACGCATCCGAACCAGAACAGCAACAGGAAAGGCAGAAATTGGTAGCCAGATGGTATGCCGTGCAAGTGGCTTCTGGTTGCGAAAAGCGTGTCAAAAACAACCTAGAACAACGGATTCAAACCTTGGATGTGGCCGATAGGGTCCTACAGATTCAAATTCCTAAAACGCCAACAGTGAAAGTCCGTAAAGATGGAAGCCGTCAACAAGGGGAAGAAAAAGTCTTTCCTGGCTACGTTTTAGTGAAAATGATCATGGATGATGATGCTTGGCTAGTGGTAAAAAATACCCCCAACGTCATTAACTTTGTAGGGTCAGAACAAAAACGAGCCTACGGTAGGGGTCGTGGTCACGTGAAACCCCTTCCCCTAAGTCCCTCAGAAGTCGAAAGAATCTTTCGCCAAGCAGAGCAACCAGAACCCCTTGTTAAGATTGATATGGAAGTCGGCGACAAAATTCTGGTACTCTCAGGGCCTTTTAAAGACTTTGAAGGAGAAGTGGTGGAGGTTAGTTCTGAACGGAATAAACTCAGGGCATTATTGTCCATTTTCGGACGAGACACCCCAGTTGAACTCGAATTTAACCAAGTTGAAAAGCAAAATTAGCGATGCCCAAGAAAGTCGTTGCCTTAATTAAACTAGCCCTTCCTGCAGGAAAGGCCAACCCAGCCCCACCCGTTGGACCGGCTTTAGGTCAACACGGGGTCAATATTATGGCGTTTTGTAAAGAATACAACGCCAAAACCTCTGATCAAGCCGGGATGGTAATTCCCGTAGAGATTTCGGTATTTGAAGATCGTAGTTTTACCTTTGTCCTCAAAACCCCTCCTGCTTCCGTGTTAATCCGTAAAGCAGCTGGCATCGAGAAAGGTTCACCCCAACCTAATAATCAAAAGGTAGGTAGCATCACTCGCGATCAACTCAAAGAAATCGCTCAAACAAAACTGCCCGATCTCAATGCTAACGACATCGACGCAGCCATGAATATTGTAGAAGGAACAGCCCGTAACATGGGTGTTACCATCAAAGACTGATTAACCATTAAACTAAACCAGGAGGGAGAAGCCACGCTTCGTTAGTACCCCAGGAGGAACCATGCCCAAAAAACTCTCAAAAAGAATTAAAGAAGCCTTATCAAAAATCGACCAAGATAGAGTTTATGAGCCTTTAGAAGCCTTAAAAATCCTCAAAGAAACGGCTACAGCTAAATTTAGCGAATCAGCAGAAGCCCATATTCGTCTTGGCATCGATCCTAAATACACCGACCAACAATTACGAACAACAGTTTCTCTTCCCAAAGGCACTGGTCAAGAAATTAGAGTTGCCGTAATTGCCAGGGGGGAAAAAGTCCAAGAAGCCAGCGATGCAGGGGCTAATTTAGTTGGTTCCGAAGAGTTGATCGATGAAATTCAAAAAGGTATGATGGATTTCGAGGTACTAATCGCTACCCCCGACATGATGCCTAAAGTGGCAAAATTAGGGCGTTTACTCGGTCCACGGGGTTTGATGCCTTCTCCCAAAGGGGGAACCGTTACAGCCGACCTCGGAACTGCGATTAATGAATTTAAAGCAGGGAAATTAGAATTTAGAGCCGATCGAACAGGCATTGTTCATGTTATGTTTGGAAAGGCATCATTTCCTGCCGAAGACTTGTTGGTTAATCTCAAAGCCCTACAAGAAACTATCGACAGACAACGCCCTTCTGGAGCGAAAGGTCGCTACTGGCGTACTATATTTGTGTCTGCTACCATGGGACCCTCCATACAAGTAGATATCAGTGCCTTACGAGACTTAAATCTCGTAGAAGGCAATTAACATCCCACAACTAAAAAATTAAACTTTGGTTTATACCGAAGACAGCAGGGGCAACTTGCTTAAATATCCTGCCGAGGTTGAAGCTTGAAGAGATGACACCCAGAAAAGTAGCAGTTTATGCTTACTGTTTTTGTGGTGTGATTAGACTTCAACCCCGGCAAATTGCTAGGGGTTTATTTTTTTCCCAAAATTAAGGAGGTGATAACAGAATGGGAAGAACAAAGGAAAATAAAGCAACGGTAATCGCCGATCTCAAGGAACTTTTGAGTGACGCACAACTAGGCATGGTTATTGATTATCAAGGTCTATCCGTTGCCGAAATTACCGACCTGCGTAACCGTCTAAGACCTACTGGGGCTATATGTAAGGTAACTAAAAATACCTTGATGGAACAAGCCATCACTGGGGACGAAACCTGGGAACCGATGACTAACTTTTTAAAAGGGTCATCAGCCTTTGTTTTAGTCAAAGATGACGTAGGTAGCGCGGTGAGGGCTTATCAGTCCTTCAAAAAAGACACCAAAAAAACCGAGTTCCGCGGTGGTGTCATGCAAGGGCAAGCCCTTAACGAAGAACAGGTTAAGGCTATCGCCGATTTACCGTCAAAAGAAGAATTAATTGCACAGGTTGCTGGGGCAATCAATTCTGTCGCCTCCAAGTTAGCAGTTGGAGTCAACGAAGTACCAACTTCTTTGGGACGGGGTATCAACGACATCCCCAACTCTCTCGGGCGCGTTATGGCAGCCATGGCAGCCAGAGAAGAAGGGAATGGTTAAAGCTCATTCCCCCATTTTTCTATGTCGTTTGTTCGATTATCCACTTTTTTTATTCATTTTCAAGGAGTTAAATTATGTCTGCTGCAACCGATGAAATTCTCGAAAAGCTAAAATCTCTGACCCTTTTAGAAGCTTCTGAGTTAGTTAAACAAATTGAAGAAGCCTTTGGTGTCAGTGCTTCCGCCCCTGCTGGTGGTATGATGATGATGGCACCTGGTGCTGGTGGGGCCGGCGGAGCGGCCGCTGAGCCAGAGGAAGAGAAGACCGAATTTGATGTCATTCTCGATGAGGTTCCCAGTGACAAGAAAATTGCCATTCTCAAGGTAGTTCGTGGTATTACTGGCTTAGGGCTGAAAGAAGCTAAAGACATGGTTGAATCCACACCTAAGCCTATCAAGGAGGGTGTGGCAAAAGATGATGCCGAAGAAACCAAGAAAAAACTAGAAGAAGCTGGTGCAAAAGTCACCGTCAAGTAGTCTTCTGCTCAAGCCCTTACTGTATTCAGTGAGGGCTTACCTGTTTAACTTTACTATGATCACATTCTGCCAGGATTTAACCAGCGCAAAATTTCGTCTTTGAGACGATATAAATCACGAGAAAGAGTTTGTTTTACCCATTGTCCAACGGCATCTAGAGGGGTGAATACTTCTCCTGTTTCCCACTTTATTTCCTGGGATAATGGGGTTAAATGATTGCCTGATAGAGTTTGTAATGCTACGAGGGTAGGGTACTTTTCGTCTAAGATTGGTTTTAAAACAGTAGTTTCGTCAATATTATCTTGAGTAAATTTGATCAGTAAATTTCGTCTGATTTGATAGTCTTGTTTAATGATAAGTTTAGTGTCGTCGGGAGAGGGAGTAAACTCTAGATTAAGGTACTGCTCAATCTCTAATTGTTCTAAAAATGGTATAGCTTTTTTAACAGGATAATTATTAAAAGAAATGAGAATATTTCCTGCTCGTTCCACAGAAAAAAGACTACCTATTAATAAATGAAGTTTACAGCCCATACTGTGACCAATTCCATAAATGGGCAGATAACCTTGTCCAAGAGCTGTATTTGTTTGTAAACGCTCTAAGATACCCTCAAAGCGGTTAAGAACATTCCGAGCGATGCCTAAATGATCAAAGGTATTGATAAAAGGGGTTGCGATGATTGCATAACCTTCTTTTGCCAACTCTTCGAGGAGGCAACGATATGTAAAATTAGGTGCTGTTCCTACAAAAGCACCGCCCAAAAAATGAATAACGGCGATGGGGTATCTAGGAACTAAAACTGAACTGCCGGAGATTTCTTGCCATTCCATAACTACTTAGGGAGTATCATTATAGCTTTCACTATCGAGAATCGGAATAAATTGGTTTTCGGGTGCTAAAGAAGGGGGAATTTGGGGAGTTGGTGGCTGTAATAACTTGTTCCAGGCGTTGATTTGGGTTTGGGCAGAGCTATGGGCAGCACTGGTACTAGGAATCATCTTGGCTAATTTGATCGCTTCGGGTAACAAAGAGCGATTAGCCAGCTTTTGAGCGGTAGAGAGTAACTGAAAGCCCCAACGATCTAAAGCTTGTCTAGCTTGACTTCCAGCATCTGTCGAAGAAGGGATGTCACTAACTATAGCGATGGCAGAAACTAGAGCTTGAGGGGTTTGGGGTTGGGCAATCAAATAAGCCTCTCGTAAGTCTCGCTGGGCGCGGATTTCCCGTTGCCATTGGTCAATGTTGCTTTGAGCTTCTTGGTAGAGAACCCTTCCTGAGTTAATTTGTCTAGCAGTACGGATAGCCGCCTCGTAGTCATTAGCAGCACCTAAAGCAATGGCTTGATTTAGGATTGGTTGATCCTCTCGGCGTTCGATGGTAACACGCCACCGATTAATTTCTTCTTGAGCCTCGTTGTAGAGTGTGCGTCCTGAACCAATCATTTGCGCTTGAGCGATCGCTTGTCTTAAATCAGATATGCTCCTACTGGAAGCTAGAGTACGAGCTTGATCAAGAATTGGTTTGTCTTCTCGCATTTGGATGGTGTTAGTCCATTGACTAATTTCCTTTCTGGCTTCTTGATAACGGGGGTTCCTCGACGGTACTTGCTCTGCGGCTGCGATAGCAGCATTCAAATCATTGATACTACCTCCAGAAGCTAGATTTCGGGCTTCTTGCAGATAGGTAACATCTTGTATTTCTAATTTAAAGCGGCTGATTAGATTTTGAGCTTCTTGGTAAAGGGGACGATCCTCTGCGATTTCTTCTAGACCTAAAATGGCAATTTCTAGGTTGTCCACTGTCCCTGTTTGAGCGTCTAAACCAGCACTGGCGATGGTTCTCCAGTCCGCTATTTCTTCGGATAGGGCTAAACTATCCGGTAATTGGTTAATTACATCAGATAGACTTGTCCAGCGACGATCATCGATTAAATTGTCAATGTGATCGGTAATTTTGTCTTTTGCTTCTGCAATGAGATCTTGAGCTTCTTGATAAGCGTAACTTTCGGGGGAAATTTGTTCAGCATCGGTAATGGCTTTCAACCAGTTATCCACCCCTCCACGCCTTAACACAAGATAAGCCTCGTCTAGGCGACTGCTCTCTTCTTGGGCTAATTGGATTTTACTTACAGTGTCATCGTATCTTGTGGTTGCCCAGTATTTATTAGGAACACTTAAGAGCCTTACTGCCTCTCTAAAAGCTAGGTTCCAATTAGACTCTCGTAACTCTTCTTCCACCTCAGCAAAAATTTCTTCCCCTTCGCTCCAAATACTGCGCCACTTTTCCACCCTTTCATCCACTACCTGATACACCTGGACGTTCTCGGGGACTCGACGGGCGGCCTCGATGGCTTCTTCTAATTTACCCCGTTGAAACTCCTCTTCAGCAATGTCTAAAATCGCTAATGCCCATTCTTCTACGTTGCGATTTATTTCGTGTCTGAGGGGGTGATTTTCTGGTAAAGCTTCCACCAGATCAATGGCTCGTAACAAATTGTCCACCTTTCCCTGTTCTGCTTCTACTTGGGCGCAGTAGATTCGCATTGATGCTGAGGCAATTGGCCAAAAAATACGGACACATTGGGGGGATTTTGGCAACCTCAGTAACATAGATGTTGCTGTAAAACCGATGGTTCCAGAGACGATAATCAGGGTGACTGCCCAGATTTGCCAAGGAATTTGACTCGTTCGTAGGGTGATACGCTCTAACAAAGCAGGGTGGTTAGCGGTGGTCCCTCGATTTGTGGATTGTTCCATAATGCTACAGACTTAGATTAAGCCTTATTTTCTCCTCATCAGCCCGTTTAATTATGCCAGGTTTTAGGTAACTATGCTCAACTTTTTGATTAAGCTAGACATAATGGTGGCTAATGATAATGTAGCGCAAAGTCTTATGTTTGTGATCCGCAATGATAAAATAGAGTTAGTCTCAGTAGGTTTATTCGTGTCGTTTTCTCACCAAGACTCGTCTTTTAAAACCTTAAAATAATTAGTAATCTTATATTCTATCTATGTCTATATTTGACTGGTTTGCTAAACAGGAAAAGTCAGAACCCGCCATTCAACAACAGCAGAAAGAACGGGAAATCGCTGATGGTTTATGGACTAAGTGTCCAGCTTGTACAACTGTTACCTACACTAAGGACATACAGGCGAATCAATTGGTTTGTACCGAATGTGGTCATCACTTCCGAGTAGAAGGTCCAGAACGCATTGCCCAGTTAATTGATAAAAATACCTGGAAACCTCTCAATGAACATCTCAATCCCACTGATCCTTTGAAATTCTGCGATCGCAAACCCTACAGCGATCGTATCAAGGACACTCAAGAAAAAACAGGGTTGGTCGATGCAGTGGAAACGGGAACAGGACTCATCGATGGTCTTCCTTTAGCTTTAGGGGTGATGGACTTCCGTTTTATGGGAGGTAGTATGGGATCTGTGGTGGGGGAAAAACTCTGCCGTCTTATTGAACACGCTACAAAAGAACGGTTTCCGGTGGTTATTATCTGTGCTTCTGGTGGGGCGCGAATGCAAGAGGGAATGTTAAGCTTGATGCAAATGGCTAAAATTTCTGGGGCCTTGGAACATCATCGCAACGCAAAATTGTTGTATATTCCTGTGTTAACCCATCCCACCACTGGGGGCGTAACCGCCAGTTTTGCTATGTTGGGGGACATGATTTTGGCTGAACCCAAGGCTACTATTGGTTTTGCTGGCCGACGGGTGATCGAACAAACTTTGAGGGAAAAATTGCCCGAGGGCTTCCAAACGTCGGAATATCTACTGAACAACGGCTTTGTGGATGCAATTGTTCCCCGGACTCAACTTAAGAGAACTTTAGCCCAATTAATCAGTATCCATCAACCCTTTTTTCCAGTTTTACCTCCCCTCGATGTCCGTGAGCAGCATCACTATAGAGAGGAAGCTATCTTAAAATTAGATGGAAGACAGAAATAAGTGGTGATTACCCAGATTAAAACACACTAACTCATAGCATTTTAAAAAAGTTAAGGGTGAGAATATTTAATAGTTTTTTATAGCAATAAGAGTCGACGTTGTTGACTCTTATTTTTTGTCCAATTTTACCGCCAAATTGAGTTATACCAAATCCGGTTCTAAAACCCAGGCATAAGGGAACATTGAACAGTGAGCAAAGGTAACTGATACCAAATCCGCTCTTTTTAACCCCCTTATAAAACCCTTTACTAATAGATGA